>JBEKYB010000239.1:0-3427 GCA_049511435.1 Nitrospirota bacterium
GTAGGTGTTGATGGCGGAGAGGCCCTGCGCGACCGCGCCGGAGCGGTCCATCGCGGCCTTGTCAACGAGCGTTACCTTAAGGCCGTGTTTCTTGGCCCAGGGCATAACCTCGAAGGCGGCCCCGCAGCAGGCCATGCCGCCGCCGACCAGAAGTATATCGGTATCCATCTCTATTATCTGCGGGTCCTCGCAATATGAGGACGTGCAGCTTTCTCTCTCCAAAGACATATCAATCCCTCCTTGAACTTAATGGATTTAAAAACCTTTTACCCATAACCATCATAACTTCGGCAGGGTCTTGCCGGCCTCGGTGAAAAGGAGCTGGTCCTTTACGTCGCCGGGCTCCGGCATCCCCTCGTACGGCTTTATTGAACCTTCCGGGGTCGTCCTGATGGGGAACTTGAACCTCTTGAGCTTGCCGTTACGGAACTTGACGGTCCACATTATGGCGTCCGAGCCCCTCAGGGGGACGACGCTCCCGCCAAGGGGGACTATGTCGGCATAGGCCCTTACCTCGATGGCGCTCTGGGGGCATATCTTGACGCAGCTGTAGCACTCCCAGCATCCTTCCGGCTCCTGGTTCCAGGCCTTCATCGTATTCCTGTCCAGCTTCATGAGGTCGTTCGGGCAGATGTACTGACATGCAGTCTTGTCCTTGCCCTTGCAACCGTCGCATTTTTCAACATTTACACAGCTCGGCATTTTGAACACCTCCTAAAAAACTTTTTGTCCCTTTAAGTTATTGCCGCCCTCGGACGGCAAACCCGAACAGCCTTTTTGGCAACCTTTAAAAAATCCCCACCTCCTCCCGATTTTAATATTATCTTTCCTGGTACTTGTTTTCCCTCCGTATCAAACTATTTGCCCTCGGCATGCTTGTGCATCTTAATCTCGACCTTCTCGGTCAGGCCCTCGTAGTATGCCCTGAGGATCGTGAGGACTTCCGGACGGCTGAAGTGGTCCGGTACGGCCTCGCCCTCTGAGAGCATCTTCCGAAGCTTCGTGCCGGAAACGATCATTCTGTCCTCCTTGCCGTGGCAGCAGGTCTTGCTTGAAGCCATGCCGTCGCACTTGGTGCAGTAGAAGGAGAGATCTATCTTCATAGGCTCGGTCTCAAGGGCGCCAGCCGGAATCTTGTCGAATATGTGGTGGGCGTCGAACGGGCCGTAATAGTCGCCCACGCCGGCGTGGTCGCGGCCGACCAAAAGGTGGCTCATGCCGTAGTTCTGCCTGAAGAGCGCATGCAGCAGCGCCTCACGCGGGCCTGCGTAGCGCATCTCCATCGGGTAGCCGGAGACGACGCAGGTATCCTTCACGAAGTAGTTGTCGACGAGGGCGTCTATGGCCTTGGTCCTGACTTCCGCCGGTATGTCTCCGGGCTTCAGCTTACCGAGTAGCATGTGGATACAGCAGCCGTCGAGTATCTCGATGGCTATCTTGGCAAGATACTCGTGGGAGCGGTGCATCGGGTTCCTGGTCTGGAACGCCGCGACGGTGGACCAGCCCTTATCTTCGAAGAGCTTCCTGGTCTCCGCAGGCCTCATGTACAGGCCCTTATAGGTCTCCGGGTAGTGGCCCTCGGAGAAGACCTTTACCGGGCCGGCCAGGTTTACGTCGCCCTGCTCCATGACCTTCTGCACGCCGGGGTGTTCAAGGTCGGTGGTGGTGAAGATGGCCTTGCACTCGTGGGCCTTGTCTATCGAATATTTCTCCTTGATGACCATCGAGCCCATGAGCTCGCCCGACTCGTCGTCAACGAGCGCGACTTCCTGTCCGGCCTTTAGCTTGTCCGCGTTCTCCTTGCTGGACGAAAGCGTGATGGGTATCGGCCAGAAGGTGCCGTCGGCCGTCAGGAACTTGTCGCAGACGCCCTGCCAGTCCGCCTTGCCCATAAAGCCCGTCAGCGGCGTGAACGCGCCTATGCCCATCATTATGAGGTCCGACGTCTCACGGCTGGTCATCCTGACCTCCGGCATGGACTTCGCGGCCGCCATCGCATCTTTAAGGGCCTTGCCCTCCAGAAGAAGCGGCTTAAGTTTCTTTTCTTTTCCGTGCGGGTTTACCAGCGCCATCTCAAAAAACCTCCTTGTTGTAAATTTCAGGATACGACACCAAAGGCCGGAAATACCCGCCCTTTGACCAAATTTCCCCTTTCAAGACTTTATACCCTCTTCCTACGGTAGGGATTTTACATCTTCTCAAACGGCGTTTCCAATTAATAATATTAATAATGGGATAAACGCCCGCGTAAATGTACAGGAACAGGAAAGGCCATAGCTATAACTTGCGGTATATTCAAAAGGTTTTACTATATCTCGTGCCTGACTTCGCACCAGAATTGTTTTAAAAAAAATATAACAAGTCCCGTGGCGGCAAAGATTTCCATATCCTGCTTCGCCCGTTTTAGCTTGTTTTTTTGGTCCGCGAGATTTATACTATAGCATAAAGGGGGCGACAGGCTTCGACGGGAGCATCGAGGCATGGGCTGCATACCGGGCACCATCGGCCCGTAAAAAGATGGAAACAACATACTCGCCAACAACTACGAGTACGCTTTAGCCGCGTAAGCGGCTAACGCCCTTCCGGTCTTACGTCCGTGGAGACCGGGCAAGGGCGTCATAATCACGGGCTTTTTCCCGCTTTCCTTCCCGCGAGGGCGGGCTGAGACCCTGGCCGGGAACGCCTCTTGATATGGAGCCCGCCGGTGGGCGCCTTAAAAGAGGTAAGTAAAACACCGGCTACGTATGTAGATGCTCATAGCTTAGGGCCTTCGGACGCGGGTTCGATTCCCGCCGCCTCCACCATTTTTAACCTTTAATATCAACCAGTTAGGCTCACGGAGTTGCTGACTTTCGCTAAGCTTTCGCTACGCAGGGTCAGCAGCCTCGTCGCCAGCTTCCGCTCCTCCTCAACAAAATCCGGGCCGAAGTATTCTAGTATTGTTATCGCATCCTCCTCCAGCCCTTCTCTGTAATGGCCATAAACCCTGTCCACCATTTCCTTTGAGCCATGCCCCATGAGCCGTACAACCTTATCCTTGCTCTTACCTATTATCGAGCACCACGCTGTGAAGGTATGGCGTGTAGTGTATGGCACCTTGTAGTTGACTCCAGCTTTTTCAAGGGCCGGCTTCCAGACATTATTTCTGAAAGAGCTTTCGCTGAAAGGTATCCCGCTCTTCATGGTGAAAACATACCGACCATTAGCCCGGGCCATTACAATCTCAAGTCTACGCCGGATTTCAATTGTAATGGGGATACGTCTGAAACGATACGCCGTTTTTAGCGCCTCTTTCTCGTGTCCCCTGACTATAGAATTCTGGATAATCAGGTAATTCTCGGTTATGTCTTCCTTTCTGAGTCCAGCCATCTCCGAAGCTATCACCCCCGTCATCATCATAATCTCAGCGTAAGGTTTGTAATAAGAG
>JBEKYB010000240.1:0-3426 GCA_049511435.1 Nitrospirota bacterium
AAATCCGGATAACCGTAATAAAAGCGAAAAGGCCCTGCGAAAGCGGGGCCTTTTTTTACTGCCGATAGGCTGAATTCATTCTGGGCGAAGTAGTCTCACCGCTTCAATAAATCCCTGAACTCATCCTCCGTTAAAATCTTCACGCCGAGTTCCTTTGCCTTTTCGTACTTAGAGCCGGGGTCTGCACCGGCGACGACGTAATCCGTGTTTTTGCTGACGGAAGAGGTCGCCTTGCCGCCCATATCTTTCACGGCGGCCTCCGCCTCGGACCGCGGCATGGACATAGCGCCCGTGAATACGAAGGTCTTGCCCGCAAGTTTATGTCCGGCGGCGGGCTTTTTCCTTTCCTCCGACATCCTGACGCCAGCCCTTCTAAGCTTATCTATCACCCGGATGTTCCGCTCCTCCTTGAAGAAGTCGTGGATGCTCTTTGCCATCACCGGCCCGATCTCGTATATCGACTGCAGCTCCTCTTCGCCCGCCGCCATCAGTTCGTCCAGGGAGCCATATCTTTCCGCCAGCATCTCGGCGGAGCGCGACCCGACATGCCTTATCCCCAAGGCATAGTATAGCCTTTCAAGCGGGCGGGCCTTGCTGCTCTCTATCTCGCGGACCAGGTTCTCCGCAGACTTCTGGCCCATCCGCTCAAGCGGTATGAGCTTAAGGACGTCGATATCGTACAGGTCGGCAAAATCCTTGATTATGCCATTATCTATTAGTAGTGTGATTACCTTGGGGCCCAGGCCTTCTATGTCCATTCCGCTCCGGCTCGCGTAATGCTCCACGTTCTTCTGGAGCTGGACCGGGCAGGCTGTGTTTATGCACCGGGTCGCGGACTCGCCCTCTTCCCGGACGAGCTCGCCGCCGCACACCGGGCAGTTTTTCGGGAGCTCGAACGGCCCGTCCGTCATCTTCCCCACCACCTTGACTACCTTGGGTATAACCTCGCCGCCCCGTTCCACGAGCACCCTGTCGCCGATATTTATATTGAGTTGCTTCAGCTCGTCCGCATTATAGAGTGAGGCGCGGGATACGGTGACGCCCCCAAGGTGCACGGGCTTAAGGAAGGCGACCGGGGTGACCGCGCCCGTCCTGCCGACGGATGCTATGATGTTCTCTACGACTGTAGTGGCCTGCTTCGCGGGGAACTTATAGGATATCGCCCAGCGCGGGGATTTGGCCGTAGCGCCCAGCCTCGCCTGGAGCCTCAGGTCGTCCACTTTTACCACGAGGCCGTCTATCTCGTAATCGAGGCCGCCCCGCTTGTCCTCCCAGTCGTTGCAGAAGCCTATGACCTCGTCGATGCTCCCGAACTTCCTTGCGTTTTTGTTCACCCTGAAGCCCATCTTACCCAGGACCTCGAAGCTCCTCGACTGCGTTCCGAATAGTTCCGGGTCGTACTCCGGGAGGAGCGAATACGAGAACATGCTCAGGCCGCGTCTTGCGGCTATGGACGGGTCTAGCTGCTTCAATGTACCTCCGGCCGCATTCCGGGGGTTGGCAAAAGGCTCCAGTCCGCGCTCGAGCCTTTCCTCGTTTATCTTGCGGAAGGATTTTAGAGGCAGGTATATTTCGCCACGGACGTAAAATCTGCTACCCCTTAAATCGTCAGGCATGTCCGTGACGTTTATTGGGATGCTCCTTATCGTCCTGGCGTTGTGGGTGATGTCGTCCCCGACCATCCCGTCGCCCCGGGTGGCCGCGTATTCGAGCATCCCGGAATTGTAGGATAGCGAGGCCGCGACTCCGTCTATCTTAAGCTCCACCATGTAATCGAACTGCTCGCCCGGTATCAGTCTCTTTACGCGCCTGTCGAAATCGAGCAGGTCGTCCTTGTTGTATGTGTTGTCGAGCGAGAGCATAGGGGCCGCGTGGCGCACTTGTTTGAACTGCTTTATCGGGGCGCCGCCGACCCTTAAAGAAGGAGAGTCCGGAGTAACAAGGCCGGGGAACTCACCCTCCAGCCGTATAAGCTCCGCCATGAGCCTGTCGAACTCATAATCGGATACGACCGGGCTGTCCTCGATGTAATACTTCCGGTTGTGATAATCTATCTCGGCCCGCAGTTCGCGCAGCCTCTTCTCGGCCTCCGCCTTCAGCATCTTCGTTCTCCGGGGATAAATAACTGTGCCTTCTCTTGCGTTATTATACATAAACTGCGGAATATTTTCCAATTTTACTTGAAACATCAGCGGAATTATATTACTATTTCCACATTAACCCGTTGGTATTATAACAGGACAACAGATGGCCGACAAAATTCTTATAATAGACGACGACGAAGATTTCGCCAACCTGCTGGAGCTGCTTTTACGCAAGAAGGGTTACGAGACCTCCGTCGCATACTGCGGCAAGGACGCGATATCTGCCGCAGTCTCATTCGCACCGGCGGTAATCGTCCAGGACTACATGCTTCCGGACATCTCCGGCCTTGAACTTACGCGGGAGCTCAAGAAAGCCCGCCAGGACGCCAAGGTGATAATAGTTACGGCCAAGGGAGACGAGGAGACGGCCGTGGAACTGATGAAGGCGGGGGCGACGGATTACCTCAAGAAGCCTTTCGAGACCGAAAAGCTCCTGCTTGCGGTCGAGAACGTCCTCAAGCTCCGGTCCTCCGAGGACGAAGTCAAGAAGCTGAGTTCCGAGGTGTATCAGTACAACAGCGAGTTCATGGCACTAAACGCGATATCCCAGGCCCTGGTCTCCGCCATACCGTCCGAGGAAAAGTACAGGTCGGTCGCCGGGGTAATCCTTAAAACCATGAAAGCCGACCTTGCCGTTATATTCACTGCCGGGATGGGCAAGACACTTAAGCTGCTGGCGGCCGAGGCGAAGGACGGCCCGGTCGAAACCGCGCTCGCGAAAGAAACGGGCCTCGCATCGTACGTGGCCGGGACAAAAAAAACCTCGGTAGTAGCCGATTTTTCGGTCGAAAAGAGGTTCAAGGTATCCGACGAATTAAAAAGGCAGGGGGTTTCCGCGGCCATCGCCGTGCCTATGATGATGAAAGACTCGCTCAGGGGAGTCCTTGCGGTCTACACGAAAGGCCCCAGGACATTCAGCTCCATAGATATGAAGATAATGACGACTATCGCGTGCCTGATGGCCGCTGCCACCGAAAACGATTACCTTTCCGGCCTGCTGGGCATGTTCCAGAGCCAGTGGCAGGTATCGTTCGACGCCGTCCCCGAGCGCCTCACGATACAGGACCTGGACCACCGGATATTGATGGCGAACAAGGCGGCGGCGGACTTCGCAGGGCTTGAGGTAAAGGATATTGTCGGCCAGAAGTGCAGCTGGGTATTCCACAACCTGAAAGAGCCGCTTCCCGCCTGCCCTATAGAGGAAGTGAAAAAGACCAAGGCCCCTGTAAAAAGGACAGTGCGGCTGGAAGGAAAAGACTACGTCGTCTCAGGCTATCCCGTT
>JBEKYB010000241.1:0-3413 GCA_049511435.1 Nitrospirota bacterium
CTGCTGATGCGGCTCTCGGGGACGGAGCCCGTCGTGAGGCTATATATAGAGGCGAACTCGGCGGACGAACTGATGGCACTATCAAAAGAAGGAGAACGCTTCATCACACGATAGGAGACATGTTCAATGGGTGAGATAGCAGACGTATTCGCAAGGGAGATACTTGACTCCAGGGGCAACCCGACGGTGGAAGTGGACGTGGTGCTGGACAGCGGGGCGATGGGCAGGGCGGCCGTGCCGTCGGGCGCGTCGACCGGCAAGAGGGAGGCGCTAGAGCTTAGGGATACGGCCAGGAAACGTTACGGCGGCAAGGGAGTCCTGAAGGCCGTCGCCAATGTGAACGACGAGATTGGACCGCAGCTCCTGGGTCTTGAATCAACGGAACAGGTCTTCATCGACAGGATGATGAACGAGATGGACGGCACGCCCAACAAGGGGAAGCTCGGCGCGAACGCCATCCTGGGCGTCTCGCTTGCGGTGGCCAAGGCCTCGGCCGAGGAACTGGGTCTGCCGCTTTACCGCTACATCGGCGGCGTGAACGCGAAGGAGATGCCCGTCCCGATGATGAATATCCTGAACGGCGGCGTACACGCGGACAATAACGTGGACATCCAGGAGTTCATGATCGTGCCGGTCGGCGCCAAGACCATGGCGGATGCGGTGAGGATGGGCGCGGAGATATTCCACAGCCTGAAGTCCGTACTGAAGGGCAAGGGACATAATACCGCCGTCGGAGACGAAGGCGGGTTCGCACCGAACCTGAAGTCGAACGAGGAGGCGGTGGAGTCGGTGCTTGAGGGCATCCATAAAGCCGGCTACAAACCCGGCGCCGATGTCTTTCTGGCGTTAGACCCGGCGGCGAGCGAATTTTATGAAAAAGGAATGTATGTATTCAGGAAATCGGACAAGTCCAAGAAGAGTTCCGACCAGATGATAAAATTTTATGAGACATGGGTCAAAAAATATCCTATAATATCTATTGAGGACGGCCTGGCCGAAGGCGACTGGGAGGGCTGGAAAGACCTGACCCGGGCGCTCGGCGGCAAGGTCCAGATAGTTGGCGACGACATCTTCGTCACCAACCCCAAGATACTCAAAAAGGGCATCGAAGAGGGCATAGCCAATTCGATACTTATCAAGCTTAACCAGATAGGGACGCTGACCGAGACGCTCGACGCGATAGAGATGGCAAAGAAGGCGGGCTATACCGCGGTCGTCTCCCACCGCTCGGGTGAGACGGCGGACACCACGCTGGCGGACTTGGCCGTTGCAGCCAATACCGGCCAGATAAAAACGGGCTCGCTTTCCCGCACCGACCGAGTTGCGAAGTATAACCAGCTTATGAGGATAGAGGAAGAGCTGGGCGACGAGGCTGTTTACCGCGGGGAGAAGGTATTCTACAGCATAAAGAGATGAAGAAGAACAAGACCCAAGCGCCCAGGGAGCATATGGCGTCCAGGAGGAAGAGGATCGCGCTCGTCCTTGGGATATCGTTTCTCTTCTACCTGGCCCTGAGTTTCTTCCTTGGGCAGATGGGGTATCTCCGGTACATGAAGCTCAGGCGCCAGAAGGACGACTTAGTCTCCCAGATATCGGTCCTAAAGGCATCCAACTCGGCCCTCGGGGATAAGGTAGAGTCGCTCAAGACCGACCCGGATTACATAGAACAGCTCGCAAGGGAGCAGGGGCTGGTAAAGGACGGCGAGATAGTCTACCAATACGAGGACGGCAAGTAACATGGGCGCCGGGCCTCTTAATATAGCCTTCCTCTGGCACATGCACCAGCCTTTCTACAAGGACCTGGTGACCGGCAAATACGCAATGCCCTGGGTGCGCCTGCACGGCATCAAGGACTACTACGACATGGTGCACCTCCTCAGGGACTACCCCAAGATAAACCAGAACTTCAACCTCGTCCCGTCTTTAGTGGACCAGATAATCGATTACTCCGAGAAGGGGGCCACCGGCATTTACCTCGAGCACTCGCTGAAGCCCGCCACCGAACTGGACAGGAGCGAAAAGATATTCATCCTCAGGAATTTCTTCCTGGCGAACTGGGACAACATGATAAAGCCTTACCCGCGCTACTGGGAGCTGCTCTTGAAGCGCGGGAAGGACGTCTCGGACCTCGAGCTCGGGCGGATGTCCCGCTACTTCTCGGACCAGGACTTCCTGGACCTCCAGGTCTGGTTCAACCTGGCCTGGTTCGACCCTCTCTTCAAGGACAACGACCAGTTCCTGAAAGAGCTGATACAGAAGGGCCGGGACTACGACGAAGGGGAAAAGAAGCTTTTAATCGAAAAGCAGCGCGAGGTGATGAAGCTGATACTCCCGGAATACCGGGAGATGTGGGATTTGGGCCGCATAGAGGTTTCCGCCACGCCCTACTACCACCCTATACTGCCGCTACTTTGCGACACCGAGATAGCGCGCGTGTCCTCCCCCGGCCTTCCGCTGCCACAGAGGTTCCGGCACCCCGAGGACGCAAAGGAACAGGTCTCGCGCGCACTGAGGAGGTTCAACGAGGTGTTCGGCAGGCGGCCAGTCGGCATGTGGCCCTCCGAAGGCTCGGTAAGCGAGGAGATAATACCGATAGTTGCGGACGAAGGGATAGGATGGATAGCGACGGACG
Source organism: Nitrospirota bacterium (assembly GCA_049511435.1). Lineage (GTDB taxonomy): Bacteria > Nitrospirota > JACRHJ01 > JACRHJ01 > JACRHJ01 > JBEKYB01. Next base: position 2,633 of record JBEKYB010000241.1, read on the forward strand.
AAGAGATACTCGCCAAATCCCTCGATATCGTCCTCGACCGCGATTTCTCGGGCGTATCCAAGAAGCCGGAGGTGCTCTACAGGCCGTACAGGGCCCTTAAGGACGGGTGCGGCGTCAATATCTTCTTCCGGGACCACACGCTCTCCGACCTAATCGGTTTCGTCTATTCCAAATGGGACCCGAAAAACGCGGTGGACGACTTCATGGGCAGGCTCAGGAGGATAAGAAAGGACCTGTCCCAGAAACGCTCCGACGGCGTAGTCACGATAATCCTTGACGGCGAAAATGCATGGGAGCATTACAGGAACGACGGGCGCGACTTCCTCTGCCGGTTATACGAGAGGCTCTCCCAGGACGACGAGTTCGTCTCCGTGACTATGAGCCGGTACCTGGAGAAGTTCCCGAAGCCGGACGTGCTCCCGAAGCTCTGGCCCGGCTCGTGGATAGGCCATAACTTCAACATATGGATAGGCCATGAGGAAGACAACGCCGCATGGGACGCCGTATCGAAGGCGCGGCAGGACGTCCTGGAATTCGAGCAGGAGCCGGACATTGACCGGGAGAAGCTGAAGCTCGCATGGGAGGAGATATACATAGCCGAGGGGAGCGACTGGTGCTGGTGGTACGGCGACGACCACTCCTCCGAGAACGACCGCGAGTTCGACGAACTGTTCAGGAAGCACCTGGTGAACGTGTACGCCCTTTTAGGCAAGACCCCGCCGGACAGCCTGTTCATACCCATCATCCGGGAGGACAGGAAGAGCAGGCCCACGGTCGAGCT
>JBEKYB010000242.1:0-3391 GCA_049511435.1 Nitrospirota bacterium
TCATATTTTATGCCGGTTCCAGCATCGGCAATTTCGACCCCCCGGATGCATGCCGCCTGCTCCTTGAAATCCGCGGTATTCTCAATAGCGGCGACGCGCTCCTTATCGGATACGACCTCCGTAAGGACCCGGATGTCCTAAGGCTCGCCTATGACGACCCGCAAGGCATCACCGCAGCTTTTAACCTTAACCTGCTCGTCCGCCTCAACCGCGAGCTCGGGGCCGGTTTCGACCCGGACGCGTTCCGCCATGTCGCAATTTATAACGAGGCCCTCGGCAGGATGGAAATGTACCTTGAGAGCATGACTTCCCAGGAGGTCATGATTGCGGGCGAGAGCATCTGTTTCGCCCCGCTAGAGCGCGTCCACACCGAGAGTTCCTGCAAATACACCTTAGCCGGTTTCGGCGAGATGGCGGCCGCGGCCGGGCTTATTTCAAAAGGCGTCTGGACCGACCGGGCCACCAGCTTTGCCGTGGGGTTATATACCAGGAGGGACTGATGAGCGCCAACCTTGCCAAACCGTCTGAATTCTGGCCGGAGCTTCCCCTTGATGCATGGAAAGACACCTATGCCACTCTCCACATGTGGACGCAGATAGTCGGGAAGGTCAGGATGAGGCTCGCCCTGCCTGTAAACCACTGGTGGCATGTAACTTTTTACATAACCGCCCGCGGGCTCACCACCTCGCCAATCCCGCATGGGGAGCGGACATTCGAAGTCCTTTTCGACTTCATCGACCACCGGCTCGTCATAAATACCAGCGACGGCGCAACCGCGGCCATGCCTCTTGGGTCCATGTCCGTGGCCGAGTTCTACGGCAAGTTCATGGACATGCTGAACTCCCTGGACCTTCAAACGCATATATGGCCCGTGCCGGTGGAGGTGGCGGACCCGATCCCGTTCGAAGAGGACCGGACGCATGCGTCATACGACCCCGAATACGCGGAGCGGTTCTGGCGCGTCCTCGCGCAGTCGGACCGGGTATTCCATATGTTCCGCTCCCGCTTCATCGGCAAATGCAGCCCGGTGCACCTCTTCTGGGGGGCGCTGGACCTGGCGGTCACGCGCTTCTCCGGACGAAGGGCCCCGGAGCATCCGCCCGTACCCAATGTCGCGCACTATGTCGCCATAGAGGCCTATTCGCACGAGGTAAGCAGCTGCGGGTTCTGGCCGGGCGGCGGACCCATCCCGGAGCCGGTATTCTATGCATACGCATACCCGGAGCCTGAAGGGTTCAGGGACTTCAAGGTCCGGCCGAATGACGCCTATTTCAGCAGGGATATGGGGGAGTTCTTCCTGCCTTACGAATCCGTCCGGAAGGCCAAGGACCCGGACCGGCATCTGCTCGATTTCCTTGAGAGCACCTACGAGGCGGCGGCGGTGAGCGGCCGCTGGGACCGTGCCAGCCTTGAGCGGGAAAAGGCCTGGCCTTACGCCGCATAGCCATGACAAATAGTAATGAGAAGCAGGGGCTTTGCGGCATATGCTCCGCTGGCTGCGGCGTAGTCGTCACCTATGACAATAATGGCCGCATAGCCGGGGCACGGGCCGACGTGCAGTCCCCCTTCGGCATGATATGCAGAATAGGCGAGCACTCGTCCGAGGTGGTGTATTCTAAAGACAGGATACTCTACCCGATGCGGAGGAGCGGCCCGAAGGGCAGTTTCAGTTTTGAAAGGATATCCTGGGACGAGGCCTACGACGAAATTGTAGCGAGGCTGGTGCGGATAAAAGAGGAGTCCGGCCCCGAAGCGGCGGCGATATACACCGGGAGCGGAAGCTTCGAGCGCGCGTTCTGCGACGTTTATCAGCCCGCCGGAGTCGCCGTATCGTCGGCTTCAAGCGTCCTTTTCCCCTTCGGCTCGCCCAACACGCTTGGGGTGGGGGCGCTCTGCTACGTCGCATTCGCCATGATAGCGCCCCATGTGACGATGGGGAGCATGTACATCGACATGTTCCCCGATATCGAGAACGCCGGGCTGGTCGTCATTTGGGGGAAAAACCCCGCCGCCCACTGCCCACCCGACGATTTCATAAGGGTCCAGGCGGCGCACAAGCGGGGCGCTAAGATTATAGTCATAGACCCCAGGAAAACCGCCGTGGCGAAGTACGAAAACGCCCAGTGGGTCCCGATAAGGCCGGGCACGGACGGCGCCCTTGCGCTCGGCATGTGCAACGTGCTCATCGAGGAGGAGCTTTACGACCCGGAGTTCGTGAGGAACTGGACGGCGGGCTTCGAGGAGTTCAGCGAATACGTGCAGCACTTCAGGCCGGAATATGTCGAAAGCGTCACGGGCGTCCCGGCGGCTACCGTCAAATCGCTCGCGCACAGCATGGCGGATGCCAGCGGGGCCGCGCCCGTGATGTACAGCGGCCTTGAATATAACGGCAACGGCGTGCAGACCGTCCGGGCCGTGATGACGCTTTGGGCGCTCGCAGGCCAGCTGGACGTCCCCGGCGGGCAGTGCTTCAAGATGAGGGGGAGCAGGTTCCCCGTCAACCGGAAGGGGCTGATACCCAACCCGGATACGGCCAAGGCCGCCGGCCACAATAACTTCCCACTTTATACTAAGTACCGCGGGGAGTTCCACGCCATCGCCCTCCCCAGGGCGGTCATGAAGAAGGACCCGTACCACATTCGGATGCTGATAAGCCTCGGGGCCTCTATCATCACGTCCTGGCCGCAGTCCGGGATATGGAGGGACACGCTGGGCGCGCTCGATTACCTGGTGTGCATAGACCGCCAATGGACGGCGGACATGGCCTACGCGGACATCGTCCTTCCGGCCGCGACATATTACGAGACGCAGTCGTACATGGTATACGATTCGATATTCAAGCTGCGGGAGAGGATGATAGAGCCCGTCGGAGAGGCGAGGAGCGACTTCTTTATCCTGGCCGGACTTGCCAGGCGCCTGGGCTACGGACACCTCTACCCTCAGACGGAAGAAGAACTCATAGCTTATGCCCTCGACAGCTCAGGCTTTACCCCCGAGGACGTGCGGCGGGCGGGCGGCATGGTGCGGACGACGCCGGTCATGATGCAGTACAAGAAATGGGAGAAGGGCGCGCTCCGGGAGGACGGTATGCCGGGGTTCGAGACCCCATCCGGCAAGTTCGAGATAGCGTCGTCCGTGCTGGAGGAATACGGCTACGAGCCCCTTCCCCGCTACGTCGAGCCGCGGGAAGGCCCCCTGGCTTCTCCGGACGCGGCCCTTAAATACCCGTTAGTGCTTAACTCGGGCGCGCGCCATAACGTAGACCTGCACGCGCTCCACCAGAGCGTCCCGGCGCTTGCCAGGGAGCGTCCAGCCCCGACCGTCATGATAAACGCCAACGACGCGAAGAGGCGCGGGATAGAAAACGGGGACAAGGTACTAATAAAGACTG
>JBEKYB010000243.1:0-3352 GCA_049511435.1 Nitrospirota bacterium
GAATGGATACTCAAAAATAACTTCCAGCTTTCATACGGTGCGAGGCCGCTCAGGCGCGCCATCCAGAAGAACATCGAAGACCCGTTCTCCGAAGAGCTATTAAAAGGCAGGTTCAAGGAGGGCGGCAAGGTCAAGGTAAAGATGCAGGATGGCACGGTGATATTCGAGGAGGTGAATTTGGAGGCCTTCGCGGAGGTATAAAGAAATACTAATAAGCCGTCTGCCTACACAGAACTCCCGGTATTGCCATTATAGGCTGCCGGGATTTTTTTTGGGCATGTTCCTGTTCAGGTTCCATTCTGGCCTTAAATATTTCTCTTCCATCAACTGCCGGGCGAGCGACTCTTCGGCAGGCGTAGGTTCTCCCGGCAGGACATCCGCCCCCATCTCTACGGACAACCCCTGAATTATCGCCCCTTTCAGCTCATCCAGCCCTATTTCCGGCCCGTGGAGCGAAAGCGCCGTCATCTTTGACTTTAGCCCTTCATAGGCCTTTTTCCTGCCGGAATCGTCATTGAACGCCATGAGCGACAAAAGCCCATCTATATCAAGCTTTATAAGCAGCGAACCCTGCTGGAGGAACGCCCCGCGGAGCCTCCTCTGGGCGCTGCCGACCAGCTTCTTCCCGCCCGCCAGGACCTCGTACCACGACGGGGACGAGAAGCAGAGCGGGTTTTTGCCCTGCGGAGGCCCCTTTTTCGGGTCTTTCCGCACCGGCACAAGCTCGGCTTCGACGCCCAGAAGTTTCAGGCCCCGGATAAAGCAGGAGCCTATCTTCCGGTACGATCCCATGAGGTCGGACGAGAAGTAATCGCTCGGTATCCGGCATGTTATGCTGTATGTAAGCTCGGCGTCGTGCAGGACGGCCCGCCCGCCCGTGGGACGCCTCACCAGGGGCACGCCAAGCCCTTCCATCCGAGAGATATCAAGCTCTTCCGTCTTCTGGAACGAGCCGATGGAAAGCGAGGGCCTGTCCCACGAAAAAAAGCGGATGGTGGGCCGGAAATCGCCTTTTTCCGTCGAAAGGAGCAGTGCCTCGTCGAGCGCCATGTTCCATGCGGCGCCGCCCGGGCCGCTGTCAATAAGCCGCCAAGCGTTATTAGTCATAGTATCCATATGCCCGGCATATTTGCATAATCCCTTACTTTAATCGATAATATCATTAAAAGCCTCGTTGACAAAAGGGATTTTTTGTAATATTATCCCTATTTCCGTAAGGAGTCTTAATGATAAAAAGTATGACCGGCTTCGGGAAGGGCGAGGGCGGCGGCTTTTCGGTGGAGATGCGTTCCGTGAACCACAAGTTCCTGGACCTCTCGTTCAAGCTGCCGAAGGGTGTCCTGCCCCTTGAGTCCCGGCTGAAGAAAACCATAAGCGGTAAGTTCGCTCGCGGGCGGATAGACGTATATGTCACGCGCTGTGCCGGTGAAGAATCCTTGCGCGGACTCAAGCTCAATTCTGACGCCGCAAGGCAGTATATAGGGCTTCTGAGCGAGCTTAAAACCACCTTCGACCTCCCCGGGGAGATAGACCTTAACCTTTTGACCTCGTTCGGGGACATAATTACGGCCCAGGAGGTCTCAGAGGACATCGAATCGGCATGGACGCAACTAGAGGCCGCGCTTTTGCTGTCCATTGAAGCGCTTGACCGAATGCGGGTCGAGGAAGGCGAGGCCCTTGCCGCCGACGTGAGAGAACGGACAATCAAAATAGCCGCAAACCTCGACGATGTCGAGCGCAGGGCACCAGTAGTAATAGGGGAATATTCCGTCCGCCTTAAGGAAAGGGTTGAGAAGCTCTCGGCGAGCATCGAGCTTGACGGAGACAGGCTCATCCAGGAGGTAGCCCTCTTCGCAGAGAGGAGCGACATCACCGAGGAGATAGTCCGGGCCAGGAGCCACCTGACGCAGTTCGGCAGGATGCTCGAGGAAGGTGGCCCCGCGGGCAGGAAGTTCGATTTCCTCATCCAGGAGATAAACCGCGAGATAAACACCATCGGGAGCAAGGCTTCCGATTACCATATAGCGCAGAAGGTCGTGGAGATGAAAAGCGAGCTCGAGAAGGTGCGCGAGCAGGTCCAGAACATAGAATAGTGCTATAATAGCCAATGTCATACTGGAAGAAAGAGGGCCTGCTTTTCATAGTTTCCGCGCCGTCCGGGGCCGGCAAGACCACCCTTTGCAAGGAGCTTGCGGGTGTTATGCCGACGCTGGCGCATTCCGTATCGCATACGACAAGGAAACCTCGTCCGGGAGAGGTAGAGGGCGAACATTATTATTTCATAGATGAACCCGCTTTCAAGGGCATGGCCGAAAGCGGCGGGTTCGTGGAATGGGCCACAGTCCACGGCCACCTCTACGGGACGTCAAAGGCGGAACTTGAAAGGCTGTTCGGGCAGGGCCTGGACGTAATCCTGGACATCGATACCCAGGGCGCGATGCAGGTGATGAATTCCCGCATGAAGGGGGTGTTCATCTTCATCCTGCCGCCTTCCATGCAGGAGCTGGAAAACAGGCTCCGGGGCAGGTCTTCCGACGGCGAGGAGGAGATACAGAGGCGCCTGAAGAACGCCGTGGCGGAGATAAAGAGCTACAGATACTACAATTACATCATAATCAACGACAACATTCTGAGCGCGCTGGAAGCCCTGAAGGCCATAGTGATGGCGGAAAAGAGCAGGATTTCAAATATAGACGAGCAGTGGGTGAAGGAGAATTTCCCGACCATAGGAGGTAATTAAAGTGGAGATAATCAAGCTCCCGTTGGAGTACGGCGACGAGCTCTTCGACAGCCGGTTCAGGCTGGTCCTGGTTACGGCCCAGAGGGCCAGGCAGTTGACCGAGGGCTCGCCGGTGCTGGTGAAGAAGAGGTACGTCAAGAACCTGACCCTTGCCCTCGATGAAGCGATAGAGGGTAAACTGAAGTACCTGACGGGCGAAGAGGCAAAAAAAGCCAGGGACTACGAGTACCGCATGAGGCGCGAGAGGATGGCCAGGGAGAGCATGGAAGAGGCCGCCGCCGCTTCTCTTGAGAAGATGGAGGATATAAAGCTGGCCTACAAGGCCGAGACCGCGGCCATAGCGGACATTGCCGCCGCGGACGCCATCGATGAGGCTATCGAAGGGGAAGAAGAGGGAACCGAAGAGGCCGGGGAAGATATTTAGGGAACTCGATGAAGAAGCCTTTGGCCGGCAAAGAGGTACTGGTAGGCATAACCGGCGGTATCGCCGCGTATAAGACCGCCGAGTTGATACGTGGGCTGAGGGAAAAAGGCGCGGGCGTCACCGTCGTGATGACCGAAGCCGCCGCCAGGTTCGTAACGCCGCTATCGTTCAGCGCCCTTACCGGAAGG
>JBEKYB010000244.1:0-3351 GCA_049511435.1 Nitrospirota bacterium
TCGATTTCCTTGTCCAGCGCGCGCGGCCGTTCCTTTTCTCGTCCGCCGCTACCGCCGCCGACACCGCCGCGTGTATCGCAGCCGTGGAGGTTTTATCGCACGACACGGGCCTGGTGGAAAAGCTCCGGGACAACGCCGGATATTTCCAGGAACGGGTGCGCCGCGCCGGGTTCGACATCGGGAGGACCATGACGCCTATTACGCCCGTAATGGTGGGCGAGGCAACGGCCGCGCGCGATTTTTCCGCAAGGCTCTTTAAAGAAGGCGTGTTCGCCCAGGCCATCGGATTTCCGACCGTCCCCAAGGGCAGCGCCCGCATCCGCTGCATGCTCTCGGCCGCGCATACCAGGGACGACCTCGATTTCGGCATCGAGAAACTGATCAGCGCCGGACGCGCGACGGGCGTGCTCAAATGATTACATATCGAGCAGGACGCAGATATCAGCGGGATAGAAAAATTTAATCCGGTGGAATCTACGGGTGCTCTAACGACTCGGCTACGGGCACTAGCCGTCTCAGGTCTTCCTGCGGGACCCTTGAATGCCAGTGTCCGGTAAGGTTGGCTATGCAGTAGACGCCCAGGAATAAGGCCAGGAGGACTATAGGGTATGCCATGCCGGGCAGCCTGAACTTCCCGCCGGGCGTAGAGTATGTGATTGCCGCTTCGGGGCACCCCGACAGGCAGGTCATGCACGACGTGCATTCCGGCGAGATTATCTTTCCCTTAGCTTCCACCGGCAGATAGGCCGGACAGTCCCTCGTGCATTTCATGCAGTGGCTGCACTTACCCTCGTCGCGCGTTATCTCGAATAGCGAGACGAGGGAGGCTATCCCCAGGAAGGCCCCGTACGGGCAGAGGTACCGGCACCAGAAGTTCCTGATGGGGATAGACAGTATAAACAGAATAGCGATAACATCCAGCGCGAGGGCCGAGATGTCCGTGAAGAACCTCAGCATCTTGACGTCGGCCACCTTCCAGTAGTCTCCGTCCAGGAAGCCGTGCAGGCTTGGGATATTCATCTTTATCACGATTGCCCACAGGAAGAACGCGAGGAGCAGGTATTTCAGGCCCCTCAAGGGGTAGTCGAGCCACGCGGGTAGCTTGATGTTCTTCCTGAACAGCTTGTTCCAGGGCCTGTACAGCCTGTCGGACACGAACCCTACCGGGCATATCCAGCCGCAGAAGCCCTTCTTGAGGGCCACCGAGACGAGCGTCGCACCGATGAAGATAAAAAGAGCCGCCGGGTGCGCGGGATGTACGGTGCCGGTTACAATCCAGTATTTCAGGCTGGTGAGCGCGCCTATCGGAAGGAAGCCCTCGACTCCGTCCGGGTGCGGCACGTATCGGGACGCCCCGTTTGTCTCGTAGAACTGCACGAACCGCCAGAGCGTGAACCCGAGGTATAGCACGAACAAAAAAAAGCCGGTCTGAACGGCCAGCCGGTATTTCCTTACGCTGTCTTTCATGCCTTATTTATAACAGAAATAGAAAAATTAAATATGACTAATATCAGTCTTCCGCAATTAAATAGTGTTGAATTTACTATTCGCCTGGTTTATTATTTTACCGATGTCATCGTTTGCTCAAAAAGGAGGTTGTAGCATGGACTTGAGTGATATGCTTTTGGAGTATTTCACGGACCGCCTCGAACTTCAGGAGGCGCTGCTCTCCGCCCTCTGATGTAAAGTCTGAAATTTATCCTTTGCCTGTCTTGATCGGGTGGAGGGAGGCATGATGTCCCCCCTCCACCCTTTTGTTATGAAGTCTCCTCTATTGCGCGTACCGGGCAGGCCGGGACGCACGCGAGGCAGAGGATGCACTTGTCCTCGACGTAGTCAAGACCCCACTCGGTGGCGTCGTCGCATACGAGCGCGCCCGTCGGGCAGACCGCGGTACACGCGCCGCAGTCCACGCACGAGTCCCTGTTCACCGAAAGACCCGTCGCAAGCGGCTCGACCGTCACCTTCTGCTCGCGGAGCCACTTTATGCCCGCCTCCACGTTCTGCTCGAGGCCTGACAGCCCGAGCGACATCCTGCCCTCCTCGGCCGTCACCTTGGCCTGGAGGATGTTCGTCACCAGGTCGAAGTCCTTCACCAGGCGGTATACTATGGGCTGGTCAAGCTGCCAGCGCTGGAATGTAAGCACCACTCTCTGTTCAGCCATTTTGTAATCTCCTTTCTACTTTCTTTTGCTAAAGAAAGTAGCAAAGAAACAGTACTTAAGAAATGTTTCTTTTGGTACTTTTCTTTACAAAAGAAAAGTACGTCAGGCACTCCCTACGACGATACCGCCTCGCCTCGGGGCGGGACGATGTTCAAAGGTTTGAACCCGTGGTCCGTGGGGAGCGGCCTCACCGGGGCGGCCAGGGTAAACTCGCCCTTCGCTATCCAGCCCTTCAGGATGTCCGCTATCTCGCGGGCACGCTTAAGCGAGCTTAAAGGCGCGGTAGGCACGCTCTTGCCGCCGACGGTAATCTTCCCGCCCCTTAGCTCCTTGTAGCTGAACCTGCCAAAGTTAGGCTTGCTCCGGTTCTCCACGCTATAGTCTATCGCGGTCGCGAATATGTCCTCGTTCCCGGTGCAGACATGCCTGGCCATCTCCTCGTCAAGGACGGGTATCGGTATCCCGACGCCCACGAAGAGCGATATGCCGTACTTGTAATAATACGCGCCCCTGATGAAGCGGGTGGACATGCCCTTCATGTCGCCTATCAGGGAGAGCGTCCCGGCCGGGGCGAGCGGCTCGCCATTTTCTCCCCTGGCCTGTTTCGGGTTATGCTGCGTCCCCTCCCAGGCGACGTGGCCCTTCGCCCCGCCCAGGAATATCCTGGTGCCGATGCCGATGGTCCGGTACAGCGGGTCGTTCAATAGCGGGGACAGCTCGCCGGATGTCGAGTATGTGGCGTTGCCGAAGTTCGGAAGGAGCACGCCCATGTAGGTGTTCAGCGTCCTCTCCGATGAGTTCACCGCGATGTTGTAGTTCTGGTACGCGTTCCTGGGGTTGAACAGGAACGCCTGGTTGATGGACTCGAGCGTTATCTCCGTCTCTATCTCGCGCCTGGGATAACAGTCGGTCCCGTAGGACACCGCGCGGAGCGTCACGGGTTTCCCGGCGATTAAGTCCTCTATGACGTGTCCGCCGCCGTAGTCGAAGCCGACCTTCTCGGATAGCTCCGTCGCGCCGACGTATGCGTCCACAGCGGCAAGCCCGGCGAAGACCGGCACGTCGTTCAGCCATACCTTGCTCATCTTGATGGGCGGGTCCGAGTGCCCGAAGTTCAGGAAGGCCCCAGACGAGCACATCGGGCCGAATGTCCCGGTGGTGACGACGTCCACCGTCTCGGCCACGT
>JBEKYB010000245.1:0-4922 GCA_049511435.1 Nitrospirota bacterium
ATTAAGGGGGTTCAGACACCGCAGTATGAGGGCCCCAGAGCGAAGGAGGCGGTACGATTTGTGAAAAACTATCACCTCACTAAAGATATAACGATTGGTAATATGGTGGAACGCTCCCTGGGTAATGATTTAAAACGTTGGACGGCATCGCAAGATGACCCGCGGGATAAGGACCATTATACCGTAACAGTCGAATTTCATCGAGGTGTCATTCTTCGCGGAAAATTATATGACGATAGTTTTGAGTGGGCGGTTGATATGGCCCATAAAGAGATAAATCCCTTTGACATGGAAGAATGTATTAAAAAATTTTGCAATGATGAGCATGAAGCAGAGACTTTAAGGACGCCGTTACGGCAAGGGAATTAAAGTTTCTCGTTTCAGGTGGAAAAAATCGGCCGTTTTTCGAAAAGTTTCTCAATCTGACTTTCTCCCGCCGAATGCCGGTAAGTCCCTGAAAATCCCAGGTAATCCCGGGTAATCCCGCTTTTTTTGGGTTTATTATTCTGGGTGGCGGCGTATAGTAGAGAATTAAACTGCCGCTAAAGGGTGCTGGATAAAATTAGCACAAATTTAGCACAATGCGACAAAAAAGAGGGTTACGGCATATGCCATAACCCCTTGATTTTATTGGTAGCGGGGGCAGGATTTGAACCTGCGGCCTTCGGGTTATGAGCCCGACGAGCTACCGGACTGCTCCACCCCGCGTCAATAGCGACAACATCAGATGATTATATTATACGCCGCGCCCAAAGTCAACAGCGAAATTCCTGGTTACTTGAGAGTCTGCATGTAGTCCGTCAATTTGTTCAATTGGTCCTCGGGCAGGTAATCGAATTTGGGCATTATGGAGCCCGGAGAGAGCTTGCGCGGGTCCTTGAAGTGCGCTATGAGCCAGTTCCTGTCCCTGCGGGAACCCACGTGGTCGAGTGCCGGGCCGACCTTTCCGCCCGTACCGTTAATAGAGTGGCACGAGGAGCAGCCGAGCTGGGCGTAAATTTTCCGGCCTTCGGACGCGGTACCTTGCGGCGCGGGCGCCGCCGGCGCCAGGCCTGCCATTACCGTCAGGGAAATATAAGCCGCGGCCACAACTCCCAGGCACGCCATTGCCACCGGTCTCTTTGCCGGGTTCAGTTCCGGCTTCCTGTCGATGAACGGCAGCAGGAGCATCAGCACTATGAAGAGGTTCGGTAGAACCATCGTCCCGACTACCTCCAGCGGACCCTGGAAATACTTTAGGAGCTGGAACAGGAAATAGAAGTACCATTCCGGCCGCGGGACATACGTCGTATCGGTAGGGTCGGCGATCGGCTCAAGGTGGGGCGGGTAGAGGTTGGCCAGCGCCATCATCACCCCGAACGCCAGGAGGAACACCAGGGCGTCCTTAAGCGCCTGGTCCGGATAGAATGGAGCCTCCTTTTTAGCCCACTCAGGCCTCCAGGGCGGCGTGTGGTCGACTATCTGGAGCACCGTCAGGTGTATCAGCGCAAATACCGCGAGCAGCCAGGGAAGGACTACGACATGCACCGTGAAGAAGCGGGTGAGCGTCAGGTTTGAGACGTCCGTGCCGCCGCGTAGGATTCTTACGATGGTGTTGCCGATAACCGGGGCCGTGCCTGCGACGTTGGTACCTACGACAGTCGCCCAGTAGGATTTCTGGTCCCAGGGCAGGAGCGAGATTATCATTAAGCTCGCTCCCCAGAAATGGAGTCCGCGCACGATGAAACCGTAGTCGGCCTCGTTCTGGATATACTTCACGGCGCTGTAGGCATGGTCTGGGGAGGGGACGTAGTAGACCATCAGAAAAATGCCGGTAATGACCTGGTTCATGAATAGGAAGAGGTTAAGCGAGCCCAGGCTGAAGACGAAAAGCGCCCCGCCCTTTATGGGCTTGTTCATGAGCGAGGATACAGGCTTAATAATCCCCAGGCGGCTGTCAAGCCACCCGGCTATTTTGTCGGTCAGCATAGATTTCCTCAAGCCTCGATTTTTTCTCGAATCCCGAGTCTGAATTTCTCGTATTTGACGAACAGCTTGTCGTTCTCCACCCTCGCCGGAAGCGTATCGAGCGGCCTCGGCGCGGGCCCGGCAAGCACCTTTCCGTCGATATCGAAGACGCTGCCGTGGCACGGGCACTCGAAGTGCATTGAGGCTTCGTCCCACCTGTAACCGCACCCCAGGTGAGGGCAGACCGGTGAAAACACCGTAACCGCGCCGCCGGGTCTTTTTATTACCCAGACGTCGTGCTCGACCCGCTCCTCCTGCCAGGCGATTTTAATATTGGCATTAAACCGTATGGATACAGGCTCGTTTACCGGCAGGTTCCCCAGGCTGCATATCTCGGCCCAGGGCTCTTCGGTCTTCTTGAGCGCGGGTTTCACCAGGTAATTCACAAGGGGGATTGCATATCCCAGGGCGATGGCCCCCGTCATCCCGGTTATTGCGTATCCCAGGAATTTCCTGCGGGAATCCGAGACTTCGTCAGCCACTAAATCCTCCTTTCGCTGTCTCGCGTACATACCCTTTCCCTCTATTGCCGGGGAGGGGAAAGGCGCCTCAGTCCTCGACCTCCTTCTCTTCCATGGTTATCGCGCCGGTAGGGCAGGCGGTCACGCACGCCTCGAGGTCCCGACAGGCCTTGGGCCTCACGACTGTCGCGAGGTCGTTCACCATCTCCAGGACCTCGTACGGACAGGCCGCGCAGCAGAGCCCGCAGGCCGTGCACAGGTCGGGGTCTATTTTAGGCAGGAGCATCTTCATCTTAAACCTCCAAACCTCATACTATTTTACATTATTATAAACGATTTTTCCAATATCAGACGGATTATTTATCATGGTCGCTCCAGCCTCCGCCAGCGCGTCCACCTTGCCCTTCGCCGTTCCGACGCCGCCTGAGATTATCGCCCCGGCATGTCCCATCCTCCTGCCCTCGGGCGCGGTCAGCCCGGCAATATATGCGAATACGGGTTTCGTGAACTTACCGTCCGTGATGAATTTCGCCGCCAACTCCTCGCCCTGCCCCCCGATCTCGCCTATCATCAGGACCGCGTCGGTATCCGGGTCGTCCTGGAAGAGCTCGAGGCAGTCAACAAACGACATGCCCTTGACGGGGTCTCCCCCGATGCCGATGCATGTAGACTGCCCGAGCCCGGACTTTGTCAGCTGGAATACGGCCTCATAGGTCAATGTGCCGCTCCGGGAGATGACGCCGATGTTCCCTTTTTTATGGATGTAGCCGGGCATTATGCCTATCTTGCACTGCCCGGGTGTGATTATGCCGGGGCAGTTGGGGCCGACGAGACGGCTGTCTGTAAAGACCATCGCCCGCATAACCACCATCATGTCGTGCACCGGAATACCCTCCGTAATGCAGACCACGAGGGAGATACCTGCGTCCGCTGCCTCTAATATCGCGTCCGACGCATATTCAGCCGGTACGAATATGACCGAGGCGTCCGCCCCGGTATCCTTGACCGCCTTCAATACCGTATCGTATACGGGCACGCCCAGGACGGAAGAGCCGCCCTTGCCCGGCGTCACGCCTGCTACGACATCCGTGCCGTATTCCAGCATCTGTTTTGCGTGGAAGCCGCCCTCGTGTCCGGTGATTCCCTGGACGAGTACGCGGGTGTCTTTATTAATCAGTATGCCCATAAGTATCTTATAGTCCCTATTGAACTTGGAGCCCGGCGGTTTTTCTATGCGTTACTCTTGATCGAGGCCACCGCAAGCTCGCCCGCCTCGCGCATGCTCCCGGCGAATGATATGTTCAGCCCGGACTTCCGTAAGATTTCCGCGCCCTCCAGGCTATTGGTCCCCTCAAGGCGCGCCACCATCGGGACGCTTACCGAAAGCTCCGAGGCCGCGGCAACGATCCCTTTCGCCAGCTCGTCGCAGCGGAGGATGCCGCCGAAGATATTTATCAGCACCGCCTCCACCTGCTTGTCCGAAAGCAGTATCCCGAGAGCCCTTTTTATCTTGCCCGCGGCCGCGCCGCCACCCACGTCCAGGAAGTTCGCGGGCTCCCCGCCGCAGGCCTTTATCATGTCCATCGTGGCCATCGCGAGTCCGGCCCCGTTTACCATGCAGCCGATGCTGCCCTGGAGCTTTATGTATTTAAGCCCCGCCGACTTCGCTTCGTACTCGAGCGGGTTCATGTCGGATATGTCCGCCAGCTTGGTCAGGTCTTCATGCCTGAAAAACGCGTTATCGTCCACCACCATCTTTGCGTCGAGGGCAATCAACTCGTCCGACTCCACCAGCACCAGCGGGTTTATCTCGATAAGCTCAAGGTCGGAGACCAGGAATACGATGTGGAGCTTCAGCAGTATGTCCACGAACTTGTTTATATTGTCCGGGCCCGCGCCGACCTCGTAGGCCAGCTTGCGGGCCTGGTACGGCTGGAGTCCGAAGACCGGCTCGATATATTCCCTTAAGACCTTTTCAGGCTCCTTTCTCGATATCTCCTCGATGTCCATACCCCCGGCCGCGCTTGCTATTATGACCGGTCTTGCGCACTCGCGGTCGATCGCAATACCGAGATAAAACTCCTTCTCCACCGTCAGGCCTTCCTCGACAAGCACCTTTCTTACCACCAGGCCCTCGTGTCCGCTCTGCGCGGTAAAAAGCCGCCGGCCAATCATCTGCGACGCCGCGTACTGGGCCTCTTCCGGCGAATGGACGGCCTTGACGCCTCCCACCTTTCCTCGCCCGCCCGCCAATATTTGCGCCTTAACCACAGCAATAGGTGCGCCTATCTCGCTGAAGGCTTCCCCGGCCTCGGACGGCGAGGATGCGGTTACTCCTCGCGGGGTCTTTATACCCGCTTTCCGCAGGATATCCTTCGCCTGGTATTCGTGAAGACGCATATATTATTACTTCTCCAGCCAATGTTTTATGCCGTCCAGGATGGCCTCGCGGTT
>JBEKYB010000246.1:0-3327 GCA_049511435.1 Nitrospirota bacterium
CGGGCATCTTAAAGTGCCGGCGCTGGACGCCGTTTATCCGGCAAGCCTCTCCCAAGCCATTATCAGGGGCTACCTCCGCGTGCGCTCCGGCTTCGGCGGCATCGTTATAACCGACGCGCTGGACATGGCGGCCCTGACGGGGCATTACTCTCCCTCCGAGGCCGCGCGCCTGGCGATAAAGGCGGGCGCGGACATCCTGCTCCATCCGCCGGAGCCAATGAAATACCTTGAAACCCTGGGCGAGCTGGCGCGGACGAAGGCCGTAACAAAGGAAGACGTCATGGTCCCGGCCTCAAGGCTCCAGAGGGCGAAGGCGAAATACTGCGTCCCGGCGAAGCTCCAGGACAAGGATATGGCCAGGCGGCTCCATAAAAACGCCGAGGTGGCCGAGGCCATCGCGCTCCGCGCCCTTACTCTGGTCAAGGCTGCGGGCGCGTTCCCGGCGCTCAAGGAAATAAAAGGCCCCATAGCGCACATATGCCTGGAGGACGACGGGGACACGAAGGCGGGGCGGACGCTCCGGAGCGCGCTCGTCAAGCACAATAACACCAGGAACCTCTTCGTGACCAGGGGCAAGGTGGATGAGATGAGGGACGATGCGCTCAGGATGCAGAAGGGCGCGGCGCTCACCATCGTCTCGATATTCTCGAAGGTGCGGGCCGGGAAGGGCTCGTCCGGCCTATCGCCCAAGCTGCTGGAGCTGGGCAGGCAGGTCATCGGAAAGAACAAGAGGACCGTCGTCGTCTCGTTCGGGAGTCCGTATATCCTCAAGAACTTTATGGACGCCCAATATGTCGTCGCCGCGTACGACCCGGGCGACGCCATGCAGACCGCGTGTTACAGGGCCTTCCTAGGCGACATCGTCTTCATGGGAGAGCTGCCGGTAAGAATTAACGGGTGAATTCCATTTCGATAACCATCACCGCATTCGCTTGTTTCGCCGTCATACATAGCCTGACAGTATCCCTCTCGTTCAAAAAGCGGCTGGCTTCCCTCACCGGATTGACCTGGATGCGCGCATATTACCGTCTCCTTTTCACTATCTTCTCCGTCATCATTACGGTTTCCGCGGCATACGTAATCTTTACGCAGCCGGATACGCAGGCGGACCTACTTATATGGCGCCCGTCCATGCCTCTTGAAATAGCATGCCGCACCGTCCAGCTTGCCGGCGTCGCCATCATGCTCGCCGCATTCGGGCCATTCGATTTAGGCTATTTCACGGGACTGCGCCAGGCGCTGACGTATATTGAAACGGGAAGGACGGGCGGCGACATCGAGGGTTTAGAGGATAACGTCCTTGTTACCGGCGGCATATACGGCCTTGTCCGGCATCCGATGTACCTGGGCGGCATTTTGGTCTTTTTTTTCGAGCCGTATATCAATTTGAATTCCCTGGCGCTCAGGATGCTCGCCGTGTTCTATTTCATCTGTGGCGCCCTGATAGAGGACAGGAGACTCATTGCGCAGTTCGGCGGGCCATTCCTGGAATACAAGAGCCGCGTCCCCATGTTCAATATCATCAAGAGGCTTCCCAGTTTTTTGTCTTGATTACATGCGGGTATTTCCATTAAAATAAGATGTTGGGCCTTTGAGGCGTCTCAAATGAACCCAAAAGGGAGAGGGCGTGTTTAAGAAGGCGCTTTTTATAGTTTCGGCACTTATTTTTATTACTGCGGGCGCCGCTTCCGCAAGCGCCGGAGGCAGCTTCTTTGAGGCGATAAAGAAGGGCGACCTCGAGGCCGTAAAGGCGCTGGCGTCATCGGACCCGAAGCTCCTGGAAGAGAAGTCGGACGGCGAGACGCCGCTACACGTAGCGGCCGGGTCGAGCCTGGACGACATCGCAAGCTACCTGATTTCCCGGAAGGCCGACATAAACGCCGAGGACTACAAGGGCGAGACTCCGCTTCATCTGGCCGCCATCAACGGCGACTACACCATGGCCATGCTCCTGGTATCGAAGGGCGCGCAGGTCAATAAAAAGGACGGGCACGGCCGGACGCCGCTTCACTACGCGGCCGAGGGGGGGAACCTGGAGCTCGCCCGGATGCTGATATCCAGGGGCGCGCGGTTCACGGTCAGGGACAAGCGCGCGAGCTGTCAGAGGAACCTGACGGATTATGGGGGGGCGATGCCCCTGCACCTGGCCGCCTTTAACGGGCATTCCGAGATCTGCAGGCTGCTCGTGAAAAAAGGCGCCGTGGTCGATGCCGTTGACGGCCTGGGAATGACCCCGCTTCTCTTAGCCGTGTCGAACGGGAGGCAGGAGACGGTCGAGACCCTGGTGGGGATGGGTGCGGACATCATGAAGACGGACGAGAGCGGGTTGACGCCCCTGCACTGGGCCGCGTTCAGGCATAGCCGGGGTATAGCGGAGTTCCTCATTGGGCAGGGCGCGGAAATCAACGCCAGGGACAAAAACGGGAGGACTCCATTTGACTGGTCCGTGATTTCCGGGGACCCCGACATCATAAAATTCATGTCCCAGAAGGGGGGCGTAAGGTAATTACGGAAAAGCCGACCGTCAAGCCGACACTCTACCTAATCGACGGAAACTCGTATATATACCGGGCCTTTTACGCCATACGGGGCCTTTCCACGTCCAGGGGCTTCCCCACCAACGCAGTCTACGGCTTCGCCAACATGCTGATGAAGGTCGTGGGCGAGAAGAAGCCGGACTATATCGCGGTATGCTTCGACCCGAAAGGGCCCACCACCCGCCACCATGTATTCAAGGAATACAAGGCCAAGCGCCCGCCGATGCCGGACAGCTTAGTGCCGCAGATCCCGTACATCCACAAGATAGTCGATGCCTTCGGCATACCCGTTCTGATGTTGCCGGGCATAGAAGCGGACGACATGATCTCCGTCGTGGCCAGGGAGGCCTCCGCCGCCGGGCTTTCGGTGACGATAGTCACGGGCGACATGGGGATGAGGATGCTCAGCATTCGGGTGTTCGTCCAGCGCCTTGATCCTCACGTCTCCGTTGGCTGGAATCTGGATTTCGTAGCGTCCCAGCGGGAACTCATAGCCATCATGCTCAATCGTGATGGCCGACGTTGTTGCCCGAAGGACACCCTGGTCCTCCAGCACAATGCGCAAGAACTGCCCGGCGGACTGTAGTTGCAGAAGCGCTCTGGCCTGCGTGCGTGCCATAGGCGATCTGTCACGGGCCACGAGCTTGGAGAGAAGAGCGATCTCTTCGTCCAGCACAGGCTTTTCCCGCTCGAAGTCCAGGACCGTGTAGTAGGCCTGCTCTGCCTCCCGCTGCTTCTGGGTGAGCTCGTCCTTGCGCAGTTCCAACCGGGTGCGGACGCTGGCGTGAAA
>JBEKYB010000247.1:0-3300 GCA_049511435.1 Nitrospirota bacterium
GGGCCGACATAAGGGAACTTCTTGACTACCTGCGGGCAACGGGACTTTCGTCTTCCTCAGCCGCAAGGACGCTCGTGGCCGTGAAGGGGCTGCACAGGTTCCTCCTTACGGAAGGCAGGGCGGTTTCGGACCCCACTGAGGCGCTGGAATCCCCCAGGAGGGGCCTGCATCTGCCCAAGGTGCTCTCCGGGCCGGAGGTAGAGGCGCTTCTCGCCGCGCCCGCCGGGGACGGGCTCGAGCCGCTAAGGGACAAGGCGATGCTCGAAGTGCTTTACGCGGCCGGACTCAGGGTCAGCGAGCTGGTATCTTTGAAGATCGGGGATGTCGAATTCGAGGTCGGCTATATAAAGGCGTTCGGCAAGGGCTCGAAGGCCCGGGTAATCCCCCTGGGAGACGACGCGCTCTCTGCCATCAAGAGCTACATTGAAAACTCTCGCCAGGCGCTTCTCAAGGGCAGGAACTGCGCGTTTTTGTTCGTTACCAGGCGCGGCGGCGGGATGACACGGCAGGGGTTCTGGAAAATCATTAAGAAATATGCGAGAATTGCGGGCATAAAGAGGGAGATATCGCCGCACGTGCTCCGACACTCCTTCGCGACGCATCTGCTTGAGCACGGGGCGGACCTCCGGAGCGTGCAGATGATGCTCGGCCATTCGGATATAGCGACGACTCAGATATACACGCACGTCGAGGCCGCGAGGCTGAAGAAGGTGCACCAGGAGTTTCATCCGAGGGGATAGAAGCCTCCGTAAACAAGATATGGAAATAATCACCTGCCACACTAACGCCGACTTCGACGCGCTGGCCTCCATGATGGCGGCCAGGAAGCTCTACCCGGACGCCCATATCGTGTTCCCGGGCGCGCAGGAGAAGAGCATCCGCGAGTTCTTCATGCGCTCGACGCTCTACGCGATGGAGTTCGACCGGATAAAGAACATCGACATGGACAAGGTCACTCGGCTAATCCTGGTCGATACCAAGAACCGGGACCGCATCGGGAAATTCGCGGAGATAATCGACAGGCCCGGCCTGGAGATATTCATATACGACCACCACCCCTTCGCGGGTGACGACATCCGGGGCTCGTTCGAGCGGGTCGAGCAGCTGGGCGCCTGCACCACGATATTCGCCGAGATATTCCAGAAGAAAAAGATAAACCTCACGCCCATAGAGGCCACAATCATGGCGCTCGGAATCTACGAAGAGACCGGCTCGCTGGTCTTCGCCTCGACAACTCCCCGCGATATAAGCGCCGCGGCATGGCTGCTCTCGAAGGGGGCCAACCTGAACATTGTCGCCGACTTCATAACGAGGGAGCTGGACGCGGAGCAGGTCAGCTTACTGAACGACCTCCTGAAGTCCATGAGCGCCTACTTCTTCGACGGCATAAAGGTGGCTATAGCCACGGCCTCGACAAACCGGTATGTGCAGGACCTGGCGATACTGACGCACAAGATACGCGACATCGAGAACCTGGACGTCCTTTTCTGTTTGGTCCGGATGGAGGACCGGATACACCTGGTGGCCAGGAGCCGCGTAACAGGCGTGGACGCCGGCAGCATCGCATCGGAGTTCGGCGGGGGCGGCCATGCCACCGCGGCATCCGCGACTATACACCATACGCGTCTGGGGCAGGCGGTGAAAAAGCTCCTGGACGTCATCAAGAAAAGCGTCCACGCCGTGAAGCTGGCCCGGGACATAATGACGAAACCGGTAATCTCCATCAAGGACAGCACGACGGTAAAGGAGGCCGGCGACTCCATGACCAGGTACAACATCAACGTCCTGCCCGTCCTCCGCTCGGGAAGACTGACGGGCCTGGTCACGCGGGAAATAGTCCAGAAATCGTTATACCATGGCCTAGGCGAGCGCCCGGTCACGGAGCTCATGTACACCGACTTCCGCACCGCGGGGCCGGATACGCAGTTCCGGACCATAGAGGAGATAATGATCCGGCATACGCAGCGGTTCCTGCCCGTGGTCGAGCACGGACGCGTGATAGGCGCCATCACCAGGACCGACCTCTTGAGGGCGCTGCACGATGGCCTGATCGACCGTGGCCCGGAGGAAGACCCCGGGATAAAAGAGGACGATGCCTTCGAGCGCAACGTCAAGGGGCTAATGGAGGAGCGGCTCCCGTCCGATACATGGGAACTCCTGGGCGAGCTGGGTAAGATAGCGGACGAGCTTGGGCATCCTGCGTATGCGGTCGGCGGGTTCGTGCGGGACCTCCTTCTGGGCATAGATAACCTTGACCTGGATATTGTGGTCGAGGGCAGCGGCATACGGTTTGCGCAGGCAGTGGCAAGGAAATACGGCGCGCGAGTGCGCACGCACCAGAAGTTCGGGACGGCGGTGGTCGTCCTCCCCTCCGGCAAGAAGTTCGATATCGCGACGGCGCGGACCGAATATTACGAATACCCCGCCGCGCTCCCCACCGTTGAGCTGGGCTCCATCAAGAAGGACCTCTACCGCAGGGATTTCACCGTCAACGCGCTCGCGATACGGATAAACGAAAAAGGCATGGGCGAGCTCATGGACTTCTTCGGCGGACAGCGCGACCTGAAGGAAAAGACCATCCGCGTGCTCCACAACCTGAGCCTTATCGAGGACCCGACGCGCGCGTTCCGGGCAATACGGTTCGAGGTCAGGATGGGCTTTGCCATATCGAGGCACACGCAGAGCCTTATCCGGAACGCGGTCAAGATGGACCTCTTCCACAAGCTGTCCGGTACCCGCGTCTACACGGAGCTGGTGCTGATATTCAAGGAGACGGCGCCGATCAAGACCATGAAGCGGCTCGAGGACTTCGGCCTACTCAAGTTCATACACCCAAGGCTACGATTCGGCAGGGATATGGAAACGCTTTTCTCGGGGATATCGGAGACGCTGGCATGGTTCAAACTCCTCTTCCTCGACATCGAGGCGGACGCATGGCTGGTCTATTTCATGGGGCTTTTCGACCCGCTACCCGTGAAGGAGGCCCGCGAGCTCGGGCAAAGGCTCACGATACCCGAGCGGCACATGCGGAAGCTGGCGATGGCGAAGCGCGAGGGAAGCCGGGTACTGAACGAATTCTACAGTAACCCCCACATGATGCCTTACGAGATATACATGCTGCTTAAACCCCTGCCCGCCGAGGTGCTCCTTTACATGGTGGCGAAGGCAAAGACGGAAGGGGCAAAGAAGAACGTTTCGCTGTACCTCACGCAGTACAGGGACATGGAGACCGTCGTTACGGGCGACGACCTTATGCGCATGGGCCTGAAGCCCGGCCCGATATTTAAGAAGGTGCTCGAA
>JBEKYB010000248.1:0-3292 GCA_049511435.1 Nitrospirota bacterium
AGGCTGCACCTTCACAAGGAACCTCTTCGGCGGCATAAGGCTCAAGGCCGGGGACGTGGAGATTACCGGCTGCCTGATAAAGGGCATGGATGTGGGCATAAGGTACTGGCAGGGCAGCCCTTCCATCAACCACAACACCATTACCGACAACAAGACGGGCATATTCTGCAGGCAGGGCGGCGCGGGCTCGTCCATAAATTTCAACAATATCTGCTCGAACTCTGAATACGGCATGAAGCTGGGGGACGCGCAGACGGAAGACCTGGATGCAACCAGGAACTGGTGGGGCACAAGCGACATCGCGGCTATTAAGGCCAGGGTTTACGATAAGGGCAGGGAAGAATATATAGGGCGGGTGCTCATAGAGCCCGTCCTGAAAAGTGAGGTAGGAATAAAATGAGGATTTCTAGGAGCCCGGAGGTGGTCTGGCGTGAGGAAGAGGAGGCGAGGGACGAGGTATTTCAGGCGATGGAGCGCGGCGAGGACGCATCCTCCGAGGGCACGGTGCTGCTCATCGTGTCGGGGATGATGCACCAGCTTAACATCCTTGGCGGCGAGATATGGAAGCTCCTTGACGGCACAAGGGACGAAACATCGATAATCAACTCGCTGCTTTCTGAGTTCGACGTAGACAGAGAGACCCTGGCATCGGACGTACGCTCATTCCTTGAGGACCTGCAAAGGCGGGGCTGGATACGCTATGAATAAGAAAATACCGTCGGCGCCGATAACGATTAACTGGACGCTTACGTTCAGGTGCAACTTCTCGTGCCGCCACTGCTACTCAAGGGTGGAGAAGGCCGAGGAGCTTGAGACGGGACAGATAAAAGAGATAATGCGGAGGGTGGCTGAGTATAAGGTGCCGTTTATCAACTACGGCGGCGGAGAGCCGCTACTTCGGCACGACCTCTTCGAACTGACCGCATACGCATCCTCGCTGGGCTTTAACGTCTCCATGAACACGAATGCATACCTGATGACTAAGGAAAAGGCCAAGCTCGCGAAAGATTCCGGGTTCAAGACCGTCGGCATCTCGATAGACAGCACAAAACCCGAAGTGCACGACGCCTTCCGGAACACGCCGGGAAGCCACAAGCGGGCCATAGAGGCCGCAAGGCATCTCGGGGAACAGGGCGTGCGGCTGACTGTCTCGTCCGTGATATGCAGGATAAACCACGGCGAGTTCGAGGACTTAGTCCGTCAGGCGATAACGCTCGGCGCGGAGCAGATATCGCTCCACAACTACAAGTGCACCGGGCTGGGCATGACCAACAAGGACGAGCTAGACCTCACCCCAGATGAGTGGATGAAATTCTACATGAAGGCTATAGAGGTGCGGACGAACGAGAAGGGCATCCGCATATCGATGGACGACCCTATTACCGCGTCCATCCATAAGGCGCCGGAGCAGCCAATAGTCAAGGGCAGCACCTGCGGCAAGCTGTCCCTGAATATCCGCGCCAACGGCGACGTAACCCCCTGCGGGTTCATCCCCGTGGTGATAGGGAACCTGCTCACGGACGACCTCAAGGACATATGGGACGGCTCGGCGGTGCTTGAGCGGATGCGTAACAAAAAGCCGAAGGAGAAATGCCTGTCCTGCAAACATTACGAGGACTGTCTGGGCGGCTGCACCGCCCGCGCCTACGCGATGACCGGCGACTTCGACTCCCCCGACCCGCACTGCTGGGTAGAGAAATAAAATGACAGAAAAGGGGAATAATTCAAGAATAAAAGAGATATTAAAGGAAGCAAAAAAATTAGCAAAAGAATATTATTCTTTAACGGGGAAACCACTTGGTATTACAGGAGAAGTTGGTGAGTATGAGGCAGCATGCCTGTTAAATCTTTCTTTTTGTTCTGCAAGAACAGCGGGCTACGATCTTACTAGTCCGATCATAAATGGAAAGTTCAAACGTTATCAAGTAAAAACACGGGTTATTAAGAATAATGAATTTAAGGGGCGCGTATCGAAGATAGATATAGAAAAAGAATTTGAGGCAGTTTTATTGGTTTTGTTAGATGAAGATTATGAAGTTATTGAGATAAGAGAAGCTGAAAGAAATAAGGTCATTGCTCGTTTAACCGCGCCAGGTTCCAAGGCAAGGAACATGAGAGGGAGTCTAGGTATTTCTCAGTTCAAAAGTATATCTGATAAAATCTTCCCGCCTGTTTTGGATACAATTTAATATATAATAGTTGATTATGCGCACAATACTCCACTTCGACATGGACGCCTTCTTCGCCGCGGTAGAAGAGCTTCGCCGCCCGGAGCTTCGAGGAAAACCCCTTGTCGTAGGCGGAAGCGGCGACCCGAACACGCGAGGCGTAGTCTCGACGGCGAACTACGAGGCCCGGAAATATGGCATACATTCGGCGATGCCGCTCAGGGAGGCGCACCGCCGCTGCCCGTGGTGCATCTTCCTGCCGGTGGACTACGCGGAGTACTCGCGCATATCGCGGGATATTATGGGTATTCTTGACGAGTTCGGCGCGGTGGTGGAGCACGTAGGCGTAGACGAGGCCTTCATGGACATCACCGGCAGCGCCCTTGGCGCACCCATAGAGATAGGCCTCAAGCTCAAGGCCCGCATAAAGGAAATATCCGGGCTGACCGCATCCGTGGGTATAGGGCCTAACAAGCTGGTGGCGAAGATAGCGTCCGACCTGGATAAGCCGGACGGCCTGACGATTATAACCGAGGAGGAGATGAGTGCGCGGCTGGCCCCGCTCCCCGCAAACAAGATATGGGGCGTGGGCGAGGTGACTTACGCCAGGCTGAAGGAGATGGGCATCATGACCCTGGGCGACCTGGCGAACGCCCCGGATACGCTCCTTGCCGGGGAATTCGGAGAAAGATGGGGGTTATGCCTCAAGGAGCGCGCGCAGGGGATAGACGACAGCCCGCTCACGACCGAATGGGAGCCAAAATCTCTCTCCCGCGAGACTACATTCGAAAAAGACACCAGTGACATGCTGGATATCAAACGGGAGTTCGTATGGATGTCCGAGGACCTGCAGTACCGCCTGGAAAAACGCACCTTCAAGGCCAGGACCGTCACAGTAAAGCTCCGGTATAATGACTTTACCACCCTCACGCGCGCCAGGACGCTGGAGCGGCCTACGGACAAAAAAGACGTGATACTGAAGGCCGGGCTCGGGCTGCTACATAAATTCCCGTGGGAGCTGCCAATTCGCCTGGTCGGCCTGAGGGTATCGAATTTCGGGACTGACTGCGAACTGGCGGCGCCGGCGGAGCTCACCCTTTTTTAGCGAAATGGGACGATTTCCT
>JBEKYB010000249.1:0-3291 GCA_049511435.1 Nitrospirota bacterium
ACATCGTGTTCGTGCACGACCCCCAGCCCGCGCCGCTTCTTAGATACTGCCCGAAACGCCGGGGGAAGTGGATATGGCGCTGCCATATAGACGCCAGCCAGCCGTACCGGCCCGTATGGAATTACCTGAGGAGGTTCGTCATAGGATACGACACCAGCGTGTTCTCACTGGCCGAGTTCGCCCAGATACTCCCGCACATCCAGTACATAATCCCGCCCAGCATAGACCCCTTGAGCGAGAAGAACATCGAGCTGTCGGAGGAGGAAGTGACGATGGTGGCGGGCGAGTTCGGGATAGACAGGGCGCGGCCGCTGATAGTTCAGGTATCGCGGTTCGACCGGTTCAAGGACCCGCTTGGGGTCATCCACGCTTTCAAGCTGGCCAGGAAATTCGTGCCGGGCCTACAGCTCGTGCTTGCGGGCGGCGGCGCCTCGGACGACCCGGAGGGAGAGATGGTGCTTAATGAAGTGCAGGCGGCGGCCGAGGACCCGGACATACACGTCCTGCTCCTGCCCGCGGATGCGCACAGGACCATAAACGCGCTCCAGCGCGCGGCGGATATCGTCGTCCAGAAGTCCATCAGGGAGGGGTTCGGCCTTACCGTCACCGAAGGGATGTGGAAGGGCAAGCCGGTCATCGGCGGCAACACCGGCGGGATCCGTCTCCAGGTAATCAACCACCAGACCGGGTTCCTGGTCAGCACACCTGAGGGTGCGGCCATGAGGATAAGGTATCTGCTCCTGAACCGTCACCGGATAGCGGACATGGGGGTCAAGGCCAAGGAGTATACAAGACAGAACTTCCTGCTCACGCGCCAGCTCAGGGAGCACCTGACCATCATGGTCGGGCTCGAGCACGCCCATGAGGACAGGATAGGGCTGGACTTCAATAATTAGGTCAAATGCGGCCCGAGACCATATCCGTACTCACATACAACGTACACGGCTGCGCCGGCCTCGACAACGAGATATCGCCGTCCAGGATCGCCGAGGTCGTCGCGCAGTATTCCCCGGACGTCGTCGCTCTCCAGGAGCTCGACACGGGCCGGAGGCGCTCGGGGCTGGTGAACCAGCCCGAGGTCATAGCGGGCCATCTGAACATGGGCGGCCCGGCGCGGGCCGAAGGGTCTGCCGATACCTCTGATGCGTTGCCGCATGGAAAAGGCGGGGCGCTTAAAAAACCCGCCCTGAAATGGGCGTCGCTGCTTTTGCTCCTGGCGCTGGCCGGGCTGACGTTATGGCTCATGCTGAAGTAGTCAGAGCGGACGCCAGCAAAAGCCATCTTTCTCTATCAGCCTGTCCGCCCCGGACGGGCCCGCGCTTCCCGCATCGTAAAGCTCCGGGGCTACCCTTTCCGTTTCGAGCTTTTTCAGCACCGGAGTCATAAGAGACCATGTCAATTCTTCCATGTCCGCGCTGACGAAGAGCATCTGGTCGCCGACCATGCAGTCGATCAGCACCCGCTCATACGCCTCCAGGAGCAGCACCTTCTCGTAGGAGAAATCCATCAGCACGGTGTTCAGGCACGCCTTCGAATCCGGCATCTTGGTCTGGAACATCAGGCCTATGCCCTCGTCCGGCTGCACCCTCAGCACCAGCACGTTGGGGGCTATCGTCCCGGCTATCGTACCCGAGAACATCAGGTGCGGCACCGACCTGTAGTTTATGGCTATCTCCGCCTTCCTGGCTGGCAGTCTTTTGCCCGAGCGCAGGTAAAAGGGCACCCCGCTCCACCGCCAGTTGTCGATGTAGAGCTTCATCGCGGCGTACGTCGGGGTAATCGAGTCCTTGGCGACCCCGGGCTCGTCCCTGTACGCCGGGACCGGCTGGCCTCCGACAATGCCTTCCTTGTACTGGCCCAGGGCGACGTAATCGCCTAAGCGCTCTGTGGGTATGGGCCGCGCAGAGCGGAAGACCTTCGTCTTCTCTTCCCTGACCCAGTCCGATTTAAAGAGCGGCGGCGGCTCCATGGCGGTAAGGGAGAGTAGCTGGAGTATGTGGTTCTGGAACATGTCCCTTATCACGCCCGCGCTTTCGTAATACCCGGCCCGGTGCTCGACGCCTATGTCCTCGGCTATCGTTATCTGGACGCTCTCAACGTACCGCCTGTTCCAGAGAGGCTCGAAGATGGAGTTTGCGAACCTGAACATCAGTATGTTCTGGACGTTCTCCTTGGCCAGGTAGTGGTCCATGCGGTATATCTGGGTTTCCTTGAACGACCTGGTCAGCGTGGCGTTCAGCTCCCTTGAGCTATCTAAGTCGCGTCCGAAAGGTTTTTCTACTAAAATCCTGGAGTATCCCCTTTCCTCCGAAGCCATGCCGGATATGCCCAGGTTCGTTATCACCGCCTCGTAGACCTGGGGCGGGATGGCCATGTAATATATCCTGTTCCTGCCCGTATCGTACTCAGCTTCGAGCGGCCTCAGCCTGTCTTCAAGTGTCTTGTAGAAATCGCCCGAGTCGAAGCTGCCAGAGATGTGGTAGAGCCTCTGCCTGAACTCGGCCCAGCGCTCCTCCGAGAATTCTTCCTTGTAGGCCCGACGCACCGCCTCATGCATCGCGGCCCTGAACCCTTCGTCGTCCAACTCCATGCGGTCGGCACCCATTATAAAGAAGTGCTCCGGCAGGTGCCCGTCGGTGTAGAGGTGGTAAAGGGAAGGTATGAGCTTCCTGCTCGTGAGGTCGCCCGATGCGCCGAATATAACGATACAGGCAGGCCCCGGCTTCTCCAGGCGGCATAGTTCCTTCGCCTGCTCCTGCACCCTGCAAACGGCCCTGGAGGCCAAATCAGCGCCCGCGCGCTCCTCCGCCATTTTTTACCTCCCTTATTATTGTCTAGCTATGCGGGCGGGCGGATGCAATTTTGAGGGATGTCATATTGAGCGTAAAAAGTAACTATGCGGCAAGGCAATTGGTCGCGAATAATGATCATCCCGAAAAATGCATCCGCCCGCTCGCACCCGGGCCGCTCACGCAGGCAAGTCTTTCTCCAGGTCCCGGAGCTTTGCGAGCCGCCTTGAGTGCCTGTCCGCGGCTATGAAGCGCGCCTCGATAAATATCCTGACGAGGTCCCACGCCAGGTAAAACCCGACCACGCGGCCGCCCAGGCACAGGACGTTCATGTCGTCGTCCTCAACTCCCTGATGGGCCGAGAAGGCGTCCGTCACGAGGGCCGCCCTGACGCCTGCGACCTTGTTGGCGGCGACCGCCGCACCCACGCCGCTGCCGCATACGGCTATCCCGCGCTCCACCTTCCCGCCAGAGACGGCGCGCGCAAGCGGTATCACGTAGT
>JBEKYB010000250.1:0-3270 GCA_049511435.1 Nitrospirota bacterium
ATGAAACGTAACTAGGAACATGGAGGCCCCAAAAATGCGAAACCTGCGGCTGGCCATGGCGCAGATAAACTGCACGGTCGGCGACCTGGACGGGAACCTCAAAAAAATAATCTCCAACATCGAGAGGGCGAAGGACGAGGGCGCCGATATAGTCTCATTCCCGGAGCTTGCCGTGACGGGCTATCCGCCGGAGGACCTGCTATTAAAGCCGCAGTTCATCGAGGACAACATCGCCGCCCTAGCGGAGATAATAACGGCATCCAAAGGCATCTCGGCCGTCGTCGGCTTCGTGGACAAGGCCGACGATATCTATAACTCCGCCGCCTTCATCTCCGACGGGAAGTTGATAGACGTCTATCACAAGGTGTTCCTCCCGAACTACGGCGTCTTCGACGAATACCGTTACTTCCAGGCAGGCAAGGGCTACCCAGTTTACGTCCTGGGAGGCGTAAAGGTAGGCGTGAACATCTGCGAAGACATCTGGCTACCCGAGGGCCCACTAAGGGCGCAGGCGCTGTCGGGCGCGGAGGTGATAATAAACATCAACGCCTCGCCGTATTACAAGGGAAAGTGGAAGTTCAGGAGGCACCTGATAACGGCGAGGGCCGCTGACAATGTCGCCATAGTCGCGTACAACAACATGGTCGGCGGCCAGGACGAGCTGGTGTTCGACGGCCACGGCATGGTCTTCTCGGAAACCGGCAAGCTCTTGGCGCAGGGGCCGCAGTTCATGGAGACCCTCATGGTTGTAGACCTTGACCTGGAGGCGGTCTTCCACGCCCGGCTCATCGACCCCAGGAACCGCGTGGAGCGGTATGCCCACGAGGACGGGAACCTGAGAACGTTCATCATCCCCCAGACGCCTGGACCGCAAAAGAGCGTGCTCAGGCCGCTTGAGATGACTGAGCCGCTGGAACCCATGGAGGAGGTGCTCCAGGCTCTTATCCTGGGCACTAGGGACTATGTTCTCAAGAACGGTTTTAAAAAAGTAGTGGTATCGCTTTCCGGAGGCATAGATTCCTCGCTTGTGGCGGCAATAGCGGTGGCGGCCGTGGGCAAGGAAAACGTCTCCGGGACGTTTTTCCCGTTCAAATACACATCCGCCGAGAGCGCAGAGGACGCGCGCAGGCTCGCGGCCAACCTGGGCATAAGCCTCACCGAGATACCAATAGCCCCGGGATACGACAGCATCACGGAGATGTTGAAGAAAACCTTCGAGGGCTATAAACCGGACGTAACGGAAGAGAATATCCAGGCCAGGCTAAGGGGAAATTTGCTTATGGCGCTCTCGAACAAGTTCGGCTGGCTGGTCCTGACCACGGGCAACAAGAGCGAGATGTCCACCGGCTACGCCACGCTGTACGACGATATGGCCGGGGGGTTCGCGGTAATTAAGGACGTGCCCAAGACGATGGTATTCGACCTGTGCAGGCACGTCAACCGGCGGGCCGGGAAGGACATTATACCGGAGCGGGTCATTACAAAGGCGCCCTCGGCGGAACTCGCACCCGGCCAGAAGGACTCCGACACGCTCCCCCCGTACGAGATTTTGGACCCCATACTGAAGGCATACGTGGAAGAGGACCGGGGCTTCGAGGAGTTAGTCCACCTGGGTTTTGACCCAGAGGCCGTTAAGCGCGTCATCAGGCTCGTGGACAGGAGCGAGTACAAGCGCAGACAATCGCCCCCCGGCATAAAGATAACCCCGCGCGCGCTGGGCCGGGACATAAGGTTCCCGATAACAAATAGGTATAAGAGTTTCTAAAGGAGAACAATATGAAATTTCCTGTATCTACTTGGCGGGCGGGTGAATGCTATGGGATATGGATACCCAAGGAATTTATCGAAAATTTTAAAGGATTTAAGGAAGTTACCATTTACATCGGTAACGACAAGGTGACGCGTCCCTTACGTCAAACCTTTTGGTCAACCTGTCCCGAAATACGCGGAAAAGTTTTCAGAAAATTTTTCCAGGAACATGGGCTATTGGATTGGGAACGCGACAAACCCCATAAGCTATTCTTGAATAAGGAAAATAATATCTTCTCTTTAAGCATATAATATATGCCCTCTGGTTCTCTATATATCGTTGCCACGCCCATCGGTAACCTCGAAGACATTACACTTCGCGCCCTGAGGATACTGAAGGAAGTATCCCTTATAGCCGCCGAGGACACCCGCCACACGCAGAAGCTGCTCACGCATTTCGGCATACACAGGCCGCTCACCAGCTACCACGACCATAACAAGGAGCAAAAGGCCGAGGTATTGATAACCAGGCTTAAGAACGGCGATTCGGTCGCGCTGGTCTCGGACGCGGGCACGCCGGGGATATCCGACCCGGGCTATTACCTTATAAACCGCGCAATCGAGGAAAATATAACCATAGTGCCCGTACCAGGGGCGACGGCGGCATTGACGGCGCTATCCGTCTCGGGCCTTCCGACGGACTCGTTCGTCTTCGAGGGGTTCCTGCCGCCCAGGAAGTCCCAGAGGGTAAAAAAGCTGGAAATGCTTAAGGATGACCCCAGGACCCTCATCCTGTACGAGGCACCGCACCGGGTGGAGAAGACCCTCCTCGACATACTCCAGGTGCTGGGAGACAGACGGGCGGTAATGGCCAGGGAACTGACAAAAATTCATGAAGAGCTGATACGCGGCAAAATAAATGATATAATTAGGGTTGCCGGGGGCAGAAGCGGCCTCAAGGGCGAGATAACGCTTATAATTGAGGGGATGCGCCACAGGCCGGAAGAACCGTTCATACTCTCGCTTGAAGAGCATGTGGAGAAGCTGATACGGGAGATGGGAATAAGCCGGAAAGAGGCTATTGCGGAAGTAGCGAAGCTCAGGGGCCTGCCGAAAAGACAGGTATACAATACAATCACACAAAAAGGTGCCCGATGAAAAGGAATTTTATCTTCTTGATGTTATTAGCGTTTTTATTTTCTTGCTCTTCCGCCTTCGCCTCGGGTTTTGAGAACGTGAAGGAATATACGCTGGACAACGGCCTGAAGGTTCTTCTGCTCGAGGAGCACAAGGCGCCGGTGGCGGTATTCCAGATATGGTACAGGGTGGGCTCGCGGTACGAAAAATACGATAAGGCCGGGATCTCGCACATGCTTGAACACATGATGTTCCGGGGCACCAAGAAGTACGGCCCCAAGATGTTCTCGCGCGTAGTGCAGCGCTACGGCGGGAGCGACAACGCCTTCACCGCCGAGGACTACACCGCCTACTTCCAGACCTTCTCATCCGACAGGATATGGC
>JBEKYB010000251.1:0-3268 GCA_049511435.1 Nitrospirota bacterium
TTTGCGAGGCGGACCCGCAGACGGTCTGCAGAAACAGCGGGGCTTCATACGACGAAGCGGCCGGAATTTATAAGATAGAGGTTTTGGGCGAAGAGTATTCGGTGGACCCTGCTGGCAGGACGGTAACAAATTCCTCGGACCCAGCCAGGAAGCATGAATATTTCATAGGCCTCTCGACTCCCATATACCTCGTAAAGGCAAAGGATATACCCCCATCGGGCGAGATGGTCAAGGAATTAAAGGGCGGGGATTTTTTCTTCCGCGGCTCGCATACGCTCCCGCTTGACGCCATTGCCCAAAAATACGCCAGGGACAGGGAGCTTTTTATCCTGGCCGGGAAGCGTTTTGGCGGCCGGCCCGCCGGCATTGGGGACGCATCTTTTACGTTCAATGTCTTTCCTAGAGTCGTTATGGCCTTTGCGCTCTGGCTGGAGGACGAAGAGTTCGAGGCCAGGGCAAGCCTGCTTTTCGATTCCAACGCGGGCAGGCATATGGCGCTTGACGTGGTATGGGCCATGGCCCTTGTCGCATGCCAGCGTATGCTTGACTTCACTTCTTCACGTACTGGTTGACCAGCTTTAAAAGTTCAGCCGTCTGGATGGGCTTCGAAAGGTAGGCGTTCGCGCCGAGCGCAATGCCTTTCCTCCTGTCTTCTTCCGCACCCTCGGTCGTTATTATGATTATCGGTATCTCCTTGTGCTGGTCATCGCCCCTTATAAGGGATACGAGCTTCAGGCCGTCCATGATCGGCATGTTTATATCGGTGAGTATAAGGTCGAACTTCTCTGCCGATATCTTCTTGAGGGCGTCTATCCCGTCCGACGCCTCGATAATCTTCGCACCGTGCACCCTCTTAAGGGCGAACGATATCAGCTGCCGCATCGTCGGCGAATCCTCAACCACCAAAAACTTTACTTCAGACATATACCCTCCTCGGAGCGCGGCTCTTAGGCCGAAGGTTTATCTTTGATCAGGTCAAGGAAGCTCTGTATGGTCACAAGCTTCCTCTCGGACTGCGAGTATAACCTTGCGGAAAAGATCGCCGTTGCGGCATGTCCCGCAAGCATCGAAAAGAGTTCATAGTCCACGTTTGTGAAGTTCTTCTTCTGTACCAGCAGGGTGTATATGACTATCACCCCTATCACGTGTTCCTTTATCTTCAAGGGGATGCAGACAATCGGCTGGTCGAAGCCGCCGCCGCCCTGGCTTTCGGCGAAGAACGCCTCCCCGGTCCTGGCCGATTCGCCTATCTTCCCGCTCCCGGGACCTATCACCGGCATGTCTTCCGCCGCAATCCCCTCTGTTGCGACCGCGGTCAGTTCCCTGGTCTTTTCGTCCAGCAGCATTATCGCGAACCTCTCGGCGCCGACCAGGTTCATTATTATCTCAAGCACCGTCTTCAGTACCTCGCCGAAGTCCAGCGTCGAGTGCAGCTGGTAGCTTGCAACGTAGAGGTTTGCCAGGTTGTTGTTTTCCTGCTCCACCTCGAGGTATTTTTCGGCGAAGTTCTTGTTCTCGAGCTCAACCTCGCGGTAACGCTCCATCAGGTGGCGATTTTCCTCCGACAGGTAGGCGACCTTGTCCTCAAGGGACTTGAGCACACCCTCCGGGTCGTCTTTTTGCTGTTGGCGGTGCTCTTCCTCAAGCTGCACGATCTTGAACCGGAGCTTTTCGTTGTCTTTAAGGAGCTCCTGCGTGAATTCCTCGCCTTTCCTGAATATCTGCAGGAACTCCTCCGCCTTGCCCTTGATGTTTTTAAAACCTTCCCTGTTGCTGTCCACGGTTACCTCCTGATTTGCCGCCTATTCCTTACATGCAAGCCCTGATTATCTCGAACGCCATCCTGTCCAGGGGCACTGTCTTTTCCACCGACCCTGCCTCGATAGCCTCCTTCGGCATTCCATATATTACCGCCGTCTCCTTGGATTCGGCAAGCGTTTTTCCGCCCAGGCCCTTGATAAACGCCATACCCTCGCGTCCGTCGTAACCCATGCCGGTTAGTATGACCC
Source organism: Nitrospirota bacterium (assembly GCA_049511435.1). GTDB lineage: Bacteria > Nitrospirota > JACRHJ01 > JACRHJ01 > JACRHJ01 > JBEKYB01. The sequence goes on from JBEKYB010000251.1 coordinate 2,010, forward strand.
CCAGCGTCTTATTCCCGTAATGCGATGCGGCCGACTTCATCATCAAATCTATCGAGGGCACATACTTGTCGCTGGGCAACGAGTCCTTCAGATGCACCTTCACTTCGCTTCCGGCGCGTTTTAAGGTCATGTGCCTGCCGCCGGGCGCTATCAGCACCCGGCCTGGCGCCAGCACATCCCCTTCCTGCGCCTCTTTTACGCTTACGGTCGAGAGCCTGTCGAGCCGCTCCGCGAAATAACGGGTGAAATTCCGCGGCATATGCTGCGAGACCAGAACCGCTGCCGGAAACTCCTTCGGCAATTTGGCCAGTATCGCCTGGAGAGCCGGAGGCCCGCCAGTAGATGTCCCTATGGCCACTACGTCAATTGCCGCTGAGCTGGTCCCGGCCGCTTGCTCAGTCTGCGCATTCCTTCCGGACGGGGCAGCCTTATCAAGCAGCGTTAGGGTGGAGCTGACTTTTGTCATCTCCATCTGCGAGAAGGTGCGGACCTTCTCTACCAGGTCTCTCCCAAGCTCCTCCATGTTCCCGGCAGAACCCACCGGCTTTGCCAGAAAATCAACCGCACCGAACTCTAAAGCCCGGATGACGCTGTTGTCGTCCGCCCTGGAGCTAACCACGAGCACCGGCGTCGGGACGGCCCTCATTAGCCACCGGAGGAAGGTAAATCCGTCCATCTTCGGCATCTCGAGGTCCAGGGTGATGAAGTCAGGCTTCAGCCTGACCACTTTCTCTATGGCCTCTTCGCCGTCGGACGCCGTCCCTATGACCTTTATTAACGGTGAGGATTCCAGCATCCTGGAGATTATCTCCCTGTTGGATGCCGAATCGTCCACTACCAGTACTTTTATGTTATTCATGCGGCGCTGTCCCTTACAGGCACTTCCCGGACAGGGCGGCATTTACGGTTGAAGGTTTTTGGTAGACCATATCGTTCCTAAGATGCACCAGTTTAAAGGCTGTCGTAATGTTCAGGAGCGATTCCGCGTGGCCGAGGAGCAGGTACCCTCCGGCCGCCAGTTTCCCGTAGAACGTATTGACCAGACGCTTTTTCGAAGCCAGGTCGAAGTAGATTATCACATTCCTGCAGAAAATAATATCGAACTCTTTAAGGAAACTGAGCTTGTAAGGGTCGAAGAGGTTTAAGTAGCTGAACGTCACCAGCTTCCTCACCTCGTCGTTTATCCTGAAGCTGCCGGGCGAGTCTTCCGTAAAATATTTCTCCGTAAGGCCTTCCTCTATAGTGCGGAAAGAACCGCG
>JBEKYB010000252.1:0-3265 GCA_049511435.1 Nitrospirota bacterium
ACAAGCGGGACAATCGTATGTTTGATGGCCGCGAGCGGTCCCCCGTCAAAATTGAAAAACCTGGAAAAATCCGTCTGAGCCTTTATTCCTGCCCCGAAAAGGCCCCGCTCATCGTCCAGCGGGCTGTTTCCCGACAGGTCGTATGCCGTCTCGCGGTACCCGACCTGGGGCGAGATGTTTATGCCGTCAAGGCTGAAAAACCCCGATACCTTCGGAGAAACGTCGAAACGTCCGCCCGATACACTCGATACGCCGCCTCGTCTTTGGGAAAAATACGTCTCCGAGCTATCAAGATCAAGGTAGACAGGGGCGTCGAAGAGCTGCTTTTTCACTACATTTACCCCTACTTCCGGCACGCGCTGTGCTATATAATCGTTGGGTGACAGCTGTCCAGGGGATGCCGATAACAGGCCCTCTGTATATTCGCTCCAACAATATACCCTGCCCCAGTCCCAGCGGTTGGTCAGCCAGAGGTCAGAGTCAAGGCTCACCTGCGTCCTGTCCGCGGCAGACCATGTAAGGTCCCTGAAAAAGTCCGGGTTGCTGAGGTTTATGTTCAGCTTTCCGGACAGGCTGTCCGAAAAAGCCTCCTGGTATTTTAGCGACGTGTTGTACTGTAGCGTATTTGCCTGATGGTCATCCATGAAATAACCGTATAAATGTAGCGCGGTGTCCTTGTCAAGGGCATACCTGATATCCGTCGAGACGCCCTCGCCCTTTTTGCTCCTGTAATCAAGGATAAGCGTAGTGTCGAAGTTATCGAGCGGGGCCCAGTAGTAACCGTCAATAAACCTTACACCCGAGGTCGAACTGTATCCGCCACGCGGGATGAGGAAACCGCTGGTGCGAGGCTTTAGCAGGGGCAGCCATGCGACCGGCAGGTAAAGTACCGGGAAATCCCGGATCCTGAGGACTACATCCTTGCCATAGATATCCCCGTTCATCTGCACGTCGTAATCGCTTGAGGTGAACGTCCAAAATGGTATCTTAGCGGTGCAGGTGGTAAGCTCACCCTTTTTGACCTTGTATTCGTTCTCCGACACCCGGTCCAGGACATCCCCTTTTATGCTGTAGGTGCCTTTTTTAACGAAGATAAGGCCTTGCTCAATCACGCCCAGCTTGGTATCGAAGTTCACCTTCATCTGGTCCGCGAATATGATATGGTCCTCAGTCACCAGCCTTGCCTTGCCAATCGCCTCCGCATCGCCGGTGTCTTCGTTCAGCGTAGCCTTATCCGAAGTAAGTACGCTGCCGCCCTGGGTTATCCTGACCTTGCCTACGGCTGTATAGGTGTTGGTGTTCCTGTTATATTCTATCTGCTCCGCCTGTATGGTTATCTTGCCCTTGCTGTTGGCCATAATATTCATCTTTTCGGACAGCCTGTCCTCGGCTCGGGCGGCCGCCGGAATCAGTGAAACGGTAGCGGCCAAACCCAGAACAACCAGCGCAAGGCCCCTCACGAAATTATTTTCTTTATGTAAGACTGTGGTCATGCCTTTAAAAAAAGCTCCTTTTTCTCGAGCCATGCCTTCGCTTCGCCTATCACATATAACGAGCCGGTTACCAGTACCATGTCCTCGGGGGCCGCCTCATCGAGCGCCCAGGCGACCGCCTCGGCGACACTTTCCTTTACAGATACCTCCGGTCCTCCCGATAACAAGTCTCTCAGGCTCTCCGCAGGTACCGCCCTTTCATAATCCGCCTGAGTAAGTACCACTGCGTCCGACAGTGGGCGCAGTATTTCCAGCATCAGATTGAAATCCTTGTCCTTGAGTACTCCGATTACAAGGATGAGCCTTCCGTACCGGCCCGCGAAGTATTCCTTTACCGCCTTGGCCACACTCCTCGTGGATGCTGGGTTATGCGCGCCGTCCAATACCAATAGCGGACTGCCGCCGGCAATCTCCAGCCGTCCTTCCCACCTTACATTTTTGAAACCTTCGCGGATGGCCCGTTCGCTTATGCCCTCCCTGGCAGGGAAGAGCCGGAGCGCGCACGCGGCCGTGGCCGCATTTTCAAGCTGATGGGCGCCGATAAGCGGTATCTCAAGTCTCTTTATGTCGTCTCCCGGGCCCCAAAAGTCCATCTCCTGCACTATCCTGCCTTGCTCCCACCTGCGGCCCCGGGCGGTGTAGCCATAGTCCGTCCCGAACTGATAAAACGGCGCATCAGCCTCACGGCAGCGTCCGCGGAGGTATTCTATTATGCCGGGTTTCTTCTCCGATGTGACCAGCGGCACGCCCGGCTTTATTATCCCGGCCTTCTCAAAAGCGATTGCCTCTATCGTATCTCCGAGGTACTCGGTATGCTCCAATTCGACGTTAGTTATCACGCAGCACCCAGGCTTGACAGTGTTAGTCGAATCGAGCCGGCCGCCCATCCCGACCTCAAGCACCGCCGCTTCAACTCCGGAATTTTTAAAATACTCAAGGGCCATCGCGGTCGTGAACTCGAAGAACGTGGGTTTAAGGTCAGGGACCTTCTCCACAAGGGCCCTGAGCCGGCCGGAGAGGTGAACTATATCTTCTTCCGATATCTCCCTGCCGCCTACCCTGAACCTCTCCGTAAAGCTCACCAGATGCGGTGATGTGTAAAGTCCGGTCCTGACGCCCGCCGCCGTCAAGGCAGCCGCGGAGAGCGCACTTACCGAGCCCTTGCCGTTGGTGCCCGTAACGTGCAGGAACTTTATTCCATCCTGCGGGTCGTCCAGGAGTTTAAGCAGGGCACGCGTGTTATCGAGGCCCAGCTTCGTCCCGAACTTCTGCAGCCCGTACAGGTACTGCACGGTCTCTTTGAAAGCCATCGTCCGCACGCGGCCCCTTAAGGCTTTTTAAAAAATTCCAAAATCTTGGAAAGGGTTTCCTTCATGTGCTTCCTGTCGACTATCATGTCGACGTGGCCGTGTTCCAGCTGGAACTCGGCGCGCTGGAAACCCTCCGGGAGCTGTTTTTTGATGGTCTGCTCGATTACCCGCGGGCCCGCGAAGCCTATAAGCGATTTAGGCTCCGCTATGATGATGTCCCCGAGGCTCGAAAAACTGGCGGAGACACCGCCGAAGGTCGGGTCGGTGAGGACGGATATGAACGGCACGCCCTTCCTCCCGAGCCTTTGTATGGCTGCGGACGTCTTTGCCATCTGCATCAGGGATATCATCCCCTCCTGCATCCTGGCCCCGCCCGACGAAGAGAAGATTATAAGGGGTATCTTCTTCTCGCAGGCGGCTTCGGCCGCCCGGCATATCTTCTCGCCGACTACCGCGCCCATG
>JBEKYB010000253.1:0-3241 GCA_049511435.1 Nitrospirota bacterium
CTTATCCTGCCGAGTCCCACGCCGTAGCCGTGCAGCTCGGCCTTCATCTCCTGTGCCAGGCGGTCCATGCCCTGGCGCAGGTTGACCGAGGGCGCGATGAGCTTGAGATCGTTTATGGCCGCCTTCGCGAGATACGGCATCGTCTGCACATACGGGCACGCCACGCCCCGCTCCATCTTGTCCCCTTCCTGGGACAGGTTGATGAAGCTCGGGAGGAATATCCGCTCCACGCCCGAGTCCATCAGGTCTAGTATGTGCCCATGCGCCATCTTTATCGGGAAACAGGACTCCGCCACGACCGCCTCGAGGCCGCGCCTGATGGTCTGCTTGTTGCTCTTGCCGGAAAGCACTACGGTGAACCCGAGCGACTCGAAGAACGTGCGCCAGAACGGGAACTGCTCGTGGAGGAACAGCACGTAGGGTATGCCTATTTTGGGTCCGCGCCGGGTGTCCGGGTCGTACCCTTTGAGGAGGAGCCTCTCCCGCTCCTCGAACAGTCTGGGGAGCGTGTTCTCCCGGCGCGCCGCCTTCCTCTTCACGTCGTATTTTTCGCAGCGCGAGCCGTAGTAAAGCCGGTCTGTTTCGCCCTCTATAGTCACCTGCCTTATCTCGCATAGGTTGGAGCAGCCCTTGCAGTCGAACGACTTCAAGGAGTATTTGCGGTTGCCCAGGTCGAAGCCCTTGAACGTGCTTCTATCGATTTTCCGCTCCTTCACCTGCTTCCGGGCGATGAGCGCCATGCCTATCGCGCCGGTCACGTCGTGGTGCGGCGGGATGTTTATCTTTTTCCCCGTAACGCGCTCAAACGCGGCGGCTACCCCCCGGTTGAACGCGACGCCGCCCTGGAAGAATATCCTGTCCCCCGTCCTTTTATCGCCGACCACGCGGTTGAGGTAGTTGTACACGATGGAGTAGCCTAGACCGGCTACCAAATCCTCCTTCGGCGCGCCCTTCTGCTGGTGGGATACGACGGCCGACTCCATGAACACCGTGCACCGCTCGCCCAGCGATATCGGGCAAAGCGACGAAAGCGACATCTCGCCGAACTGGCCCTTTATGTCTATCTCCAGCCGGTCGGCCTGCTCCTCTAAGAACGAGCCCGTCCCGGCGGCGCAGACCTTGTTCATCTCGAAGTCAACGACCACGCCGTCTTTCAGGCTGATGTATTTCGAGTCCTGCCCGCCTATCTCGAAGATAGTGTCTACCGTGGGGTCTATGTCGGCGGCCGCGGTGGCCTGAGCGGTTATTTCGTTCTTCACGATGTCCGCGCCGACGAAATCCGCTATCATGTAGCGTCCGGAGCCTGTCGTGCCAGCACCCAGGATATTCACCCTGTCGCCCAGCTCCGCGCCTACTTCCCTCAGTCCCTGGCGCACGGCCTCTATCGGCCTGCCCGCGGTCATGAGGTAGCGCTTCGACAGCACGCGCTTCTCGTCGTCTATCACGACTACGTTAGTGCTGATAGAGCCGATATCGATGCCCAGGTAGGCGTCGATTTTTTCGTCGCCGGTAACGGGATGCACCTCGGACAGAGGCGAAGAGCGGACCATGAAGTCGTCGTCGGCCATGAGCGGGGCCAGGCCCTCGCCCTGGTATTTGAGAATGTCTAAGTGCAACTTTATTTTTTCGGTGCCGGAGAACTCCGACACCTTCCCGCTGGCCAGGGCGAGTATCGCCGCGCCCGCCGCGGGCAGTACCTGGAAATGGTCAGGCACGATAAACCCGTCGCCGTCCGCCTCCATTACCTCCTTGAACGCGCGCACCATGCCCGCGTTCGCCGCCACTCCGCCCGCGAAGAGGACGGGGCGCTCTATCTTCTTCCCGCGGCCGATGGTGCTTTTGAAGTTCCTGGCCACGGCGAAGCAAAGGCCTGCGACTATGTCGTAGTCGGGCGTTGCAAGCTGCTGGAGGTGTATCATGTCGGACTTGGCGAAAACGCTGCACCGTCCTGCGATGCGCGGAGGGTTTAATGACTTTAGCGCCAGGGCGCCGAACTCGTCTTCGATGCTGATGTTCAGCCTCTCGGCCTGCTGGTCCAGGAATGACCCCGTCCCGGCGGCGCAGGCGGAGTTCATCGAGAAGTCCTTAAGCCGGCCGCGGTCAAGGACGAGGAGCTTCGAGTCCTCGCCGCCCATCTCTATCACCGTCCGCACGTCCGGGTAATACCTGCCGACCGCGGCGGCAAGGGCTATGACCTCGTTTATGTGCGAGACGCCCAGTATGCTTGCGAGGAGCTTCCCCGCCGACCCGGTTATGACGAGAGGCGTGCCCGGCTTCAGCTGCCCCAGGAACTCCATTGCCGCCCGTAGCGTTTGCCCGTGGTGTCTTTTGTAGGAAGAATTGAGGATGGAGCCGTCGGCGCCGATTGAAACCATCTTGACGCTGACGGAACCTAAGTCGAGCCCGATAATCGCGCCTTCAGACATTGTCTACGCGCCTCCTTGTTGTCACGCGGGCCTGTCAGCTCTCCATATCAGCCAGGCTATTCAGCACCTTGTCTCTTATCTCCTTCGCCGGGGGGAGATCCCTTGCCAGCCTGCCGCCTTCCAGCAGCGGGCTTAGCAGCTCATATCTCTCTCCCCCGCAGCCGCACTTATCCCTCTTACCCTTCAGCGGTATTATTATATCATTTCCGCAGGAAGGACACCTAAGCACGGTCTTGGAGCCGGACCATTTGCCCCTTTTCGCCGCCGGCTGCCCGTCTATCTCAACGATGTCCATGGAAAAGTCCAGGACTGGCGCATTGGAGATAAGCGTGCCGATGCCGTAGGCGTCAACCACCGGGTTAAGTATCGGGATGTCCTCTTCGCGGATACCGCCGCTGACGAAAAGCTTTACCCCCTTGAAGCCTCTAAGGTCCAACTCCCAGCGCACCTCCTCGAGTATGCGGAAGAAGCTGCCCCTCCTGGAAGCCGGGGTGTCTAGCCTCACGGCGTAAAGCGCGTCGCCCATAGCCTCCGCCACCCGCACCGCCTCGAACTTCTCGTCGTTGAATGTGTCTATAAGGACGGTGCGCCTGGCCGCCTTGTCGATTACCTCGTCGAACGCGCGCGCCGCCTCGACGGTGTCTCCGAACAGGAGCACCAGCGCGTGCGGCATCGTGCCCATAGGGTCGGAGCCTATTAGCTCGGCGCTCTTTATTACCGAGACGCCGTCGCATCCGCCGATGTATGCGACGGCGTCTCGGTAATAAAGAGCGCCGAGCTAATAGGCTCCGACCCTATGGGCACGATGCCGCACG
>JBEKYB010000254.1:0-3241 GCA_049511435.1 Nitrospirota bacterium
CTTAGGCCCGGAGACAGGATTATTATATCAGGGACGATAGGCGACCACGGGATGTCCGTGATGTCGAAGAGGGAAGGGCTTCGGTTCGAGACGGAGATAATGTCCGACTGCGCGCCCCTTAACAGGCTGGTGTCCGACATGCTTGGCGTCTGCCCGGGGATTCACGCCATGAGGGACCCGACCAGGGGCGGCCTCGCGTCCACGCTTATCGAGTTCGCGGAAGAGTCCGGCGTCGGAATAGTCATCGATGAAAAGTCCCTGCCCGTCAACGAGACGGTCAGGGGTGCATGCGAGATACTCGGGCTGGACCCGCTCTATGTCGCGAACGAAGGCAAGCTCGCGGCGGCCGTGCCTGCCGAATCCGCTGACGCGGTACTGACGGCGATGAAGCGTAATGAATACGGGAAGGACGCGGTCATTATCGGGAGCGTGACAAAGGAGCCAAGGGGCAAGGTACTGATGAAAACGCTCATCGGCGGGACGCGGATTATAGATATGCTATCGGGAGAGCAACTGCCCAGAATCTGCTAAGAGAACAAGGCCTCCACGAACTCATCGGGGTTGAACGGCTGAAGGTCGTCAACCTGCTCGCCCACCCCTATCATCTTCACCGGGATGCCTAGTTCGGACGCTATGGCGACGACTATGCCTCCCTTGGCAGTCCCGTCGAGCTTCGTCAGCACTATCCCCGTCACCCCCACCGCCTGGTTGAATAGCTTCGCCTGGGACAGCGCGTTCTGGCCGGTAGTCGCATCGAGCACCAGAAGCACCTCGCTCGGCTCGCCCGGGAGCTCTCTTTCGACGACCCGGTTTATCTTCTTAAGCTCCTCCATAAGGTTGGTCTTGGTATGGAGCCTGCCCGCGGTATCCACGAGGAGGATGTCGGCCTCCCTCGCTCTCGCCGCCGCAATCGCGTCGAAGACAACCGCGCCCGGGTCGGCCCCGTGCTTGTGCCTCACGACGTCCGCCCCGGCCTTCTCCCCCCAGAGCACGAGCTGTTCCGCCGCGGCGGCGCGGAAGGTGTCGCCCGCCGCAAGTATGACTTTTTTGCCCTCGGCCTTGAGCTTCGCGGCCAGCTTTCCTATAGTGGTAGTCTTGCCCGTGCCGTTGACACCTATTACCAGATAGACGGATAGGCTGCTGCCGCCGCGGAGCGCACCCGAACTATCAACCAGCATATTCTTTATCTGGTCTTTAATCTCTTTCTTCAGGAGGTCCGCATCCGTCAGCTCGTTTCGCCTGACCTTCTCCTGAACTCTGGCTATTATCGCCCGGGACGTCTCGACTCCCAAGTCGGAGAGTATCAATACCTCCTCCAACTCGTCCATGAGCGCGGAATCGATTTCTTTCTTCCCGTAGACCGTGTTCTCAATGCCGGAGACGAACTGCTCCCTAGTCCTGGCTAGTCCGGCCTTAAGCTTATCGAAAAAACCCATGTGGGTATCCTTTAACTGATTGTGCAGCGTTTGCCGGCGGCCCCAGGCAAGAGCTGGAATTCAATGTCCGAGCCGTGCGGGTCGTGGCATTTGCCGCAGTCGCCCAAGAGCGCGTCGTTTCTAACCTCGTGACATGCCGCGCATAGCTTCGGCCCGTTAGCCACAGGAACGAATTTGTGCCCGCCGACACGCTTATGGCAGGACTGGCAGTCCGATACCGCTACAGGACCATGCACGTACTTGAAATCGAGCATCTTCTGGTGGCACCCGGCCTTTATGCAGCCTGCATTGTCGTCCGCCGCCGAATAAGCCGCCTGTACGCAGGTCAGAAGTACAAGGCACAGTATTATCGCTCCTTTTATTTTCATGCCGCTAATCTTATGACTCAAGTAAAAAGTAAAAACATCAGGAGGGTTATAGACCCGCCCAGGAGCGCGCCGAACACGACCTCGCGCGTCGAGTGTATGCCCAGAGCCACCCGGCTGTGCGAGACCATTATCGCCATTATCAGGACGAGTATCGCGACCAGGGCGTTCGAGGTGAGGAAAAGCGCGATTGTCCAGATGGAAAAAGCCGCCGCCGCGTGCCCGCTCGGCATCCCGCCTCGTAACGGTGTCCCGCGTCCCATGTATGACTTTGCGATGATCACCGCGATTATCACGATGAGCAGCGCCATGAACGCCGTATTTTCGCCTGCCAATTTTATCGCCGCCACCCCCGCCTTCACGATATGCGCCACGTACGGGTACAGTATCAGATATCCTATCACTACCGCCCCAACCGACGCGATAAAGACGGCGCCGGCCGCCGTATCCTTGGCGACCTTCGCTATCGGGTGGTAGTCCTCCGATATCATGTCGACCACCGCCTCGACCGCGGTGTTCAAGACCTCCGTCACCAGAACCAGCACTATCGCGAGCGCGAGCGCAATGAAAGAAATCCTGTCAAGGCCGAAAAAAAGCCCTAGCAAGATGACCAGGGCGGCCGATATGAAATGCCAGCGCAGGTGCCTTTGGGTCTTGGCGGCGTGGAGTATCCCCTCCACGGCGAGGTTCGCGCTCTCGTACCAGCTTCCGGGTTTTATCGCGCCGTTACCTTTTTCATCAGCCATCGCTGCTTTCTCTCCATAAGCCTCCGCTCACCGTCCTCCTCGTGGTCGTACCCGGCGAGGTGCAGTACCCCATGCACGAGCAGGAAAAGCATCTCGCAGGAAACACTATGGCCTGCCTTTTCGGCCTGCGCCTTCGCCTTGGGCGCGGATATCGCTATGTCTCCCAGGATGAGCGGTGGAGTCTTTGCAGCGCGTCTTCCGCCGGGCCGCCGGGGTTGCACCGTCCCCGAGGCACCGGCCGGTCCGGGCACTCCGAAAGAGAGGACGTCGGTCGTCCTGTCCATGCCGCGGTATTCGCGGTTCAGGGTGCGCATCCTGCGGTCGCCGGTGATGATTATCCCTATCTCAGCGCCTTCGTATCCCAGTGACGACAGCGCCAGGCGGGCCACCTTCCGCATGAGGCCAGTTGGCACCCTGATTTTCTTCTGTGAGCTTGTTACCAGTACCGGCAACTTTCTTTCCCCCGGAGGGAATTCCCAAACCCGGATAATCTATCCTATGGTGGTATATCCCCGACAGAAGCATGTTGAAGCTCCTTGTAATCGCCGTCAGGTCCTTGAACGTCAGCTCGCACTCGGTAAGCTGACCGTCCTCGAAGAACCGGTTCACTATCTTCTCCACAAGCGCGGAAATCCTCTGCGGCGTCGGGTCGTCGAGCACCCTTGAGGCCGCCTCCACGGCGTCTGCGAGCATT
>JBEKYB010000255.1:0-4598 GCA_049511435.1 Nitrospirota bacterium
TAGCGGCAACGTCGGCATCGGGACGACGAGTCCGTCTGCGCTGCTCTCAGTGGGTTCAACTAGCCAGTTCCAAGTCAATAGCAGCGGTGTTATGTCGGCGGCTTACGGCAGCACCGCAGCCAACAGCGGCGGGACGCAGGAGGCGAAAGAGCTTTTCTGCCCGAACGAGGTGCTTACCGTGTACCGGTACAAACAGCCGGTCGGGAAGGTCCGGCTATCGGACTACGTCGGGGAGCACAATATCGACGCGACGGTAATCGAGGGCGAGATAAGGCCCGGCGACGTGGTCATTAAGGGCTCCGCTGCCTGCCTGGTGCAGCCGCCGCCCCCGGAGACGCCATAACCCACCCCCTTTTGATACGTTGACGCCCCTGCGTTCAGCCTTTCCCGATGCAGGGATGAAAAAGCTTCCACGCCCCAATTCGCTCCGGTGTGCTAAAATTAATATTAGATAGAGCTTTTTAGAAACGAGGCTATCCGTAGATGTATAACGGCGAGAGCAGTTTCTTTGAAAAGAGGTTTTGGTTGTTCGTGGCGTTTCCGCTCATCTTAGGGTGCGCGCATACGGAGATTATAACCCAGCCGGACGTCAGGGCCGAGGTCGTTTCCCGGCAGGGCGATACGCTGGTGTTGTCCCACGACCATGCACGGGATGCAAAGGGGCTATTCTGCGCCGGAGAGACGGTAAAGGTTTACAGGTTTGGGGGCCGGTCGGAGCAAGGCTTCGTGGTCGGCAAGGTAATGATAGATAAATATATCTCGGAGCGCGAGGTACAGGCGCACCTGGTCGAAGGGGATGTACGTCCCGGCGATATGGCCGTAAAGGGAAGCGTGGCCTGCACCAGGCTCTTCCCGCCCGGCGAAAAGGCTGATAAGCAGCGGCCGCTATAAAAAACCGGCCCAGGGAGTTACCCCAGGCCGGTTTTTAACCGAAAGAGTTGACGGAAACGGTACTAAGGCTGTTGCACTTTAAACACTATCGTCTTGGGGAGATGAATATTCGCGGCCTCTGCGTATCCCCATCCGGAAGGTGACAGGTTATAGGTTTCCCAGTACGCATAAAGAGCAAGGGCGCCTGGCACCGTCGTGGTCGTGATACCCGTAGTGCCTGTGGTTATGGCGAGGGTATTAGGGAAGGTGACGACAAAATATTTCGAAGTCAACACCGCATTAAGGGGGGTTCCGCTCTCGTCGTAGTATTCATGGCCGCTGCCTGACCACTCCCCACTGGAACTGATTTGGGCGGCGCCGTCCGCGAAGTACTGGTATATATAGACGTTGCCAAAAAAATTCACGCCGTCCTTAGAAAAAAGATAACCATAAAGATAAATTTCGCCCTTGGGCGGCAGGTACGCTGCCGCATCGTATAGCTCAGGATTATTAAAACTCTTTAATGGACGGACACTTTATCAGAATAGGTGAGGGTTGTCAATCACACTTACTCATATTTCTATTCTATCCTTGCCTTTCAGTCCCCTTAAATGTTAAAATAGAAAGTTCAACCATTATTCCACAATGAGTTGACAAGATAATCATTAAGGGCGCCCGGGAGCATAACCTCAAGAATATCGACATCGAGATCCCGCGGGACAAGCTAGTCGTCATAACGGGGCTGTCGGGCTCCGGCAAGTCCTCGCTCGCATTCGATACCATCTACGCCGAGGGCCAGAGGCGCTACGTCGAGTCCCTTTCGGCGTACGCCAGGCAGTTCCTTGAGCAGATGGACAAGCCGGACGTGGACTCCATCGAGGGCCTCTCCCCCGCCATATCCATAGAGCAGAAGACGACCTCAAAGAACCCCCGCAGCACCGTTGGGACGGTCACGGAGATATACGACTACCTGCGGCTGCTGTACGCGCGGATAGGCCACCCGTACTGCTACAGCTGCGGCCGGGAGATAACTTCCCAGACCGTCTCCCAGATGGTGGACCAGATAATGACTATGCCGCAGGGGTCTAAGATATCCGTCCTCGCGCCCATAGTCCGGGGCAGGAAGGGCGAGTACAAAAAAGAGCTCCAGCAGATGCGAAAGGACGGCTACGTCCGCGCACGCATCGACGGGAAGCCGTACGAGCTCTCCGGCGAGATATCGCTCGACAAGAACAAGAAGCACACCATAGAGATAGTCATAGACCGGCTGGTCATAAAGGAGGGCCTGGAGAAGCGCCTTGCGGACTCGCTGGAAGTGGCGCTGAAGCTCTCGGACGGGGTGGTCGTGATATCCCCGCAGGAGTCCGGCGCGAAGGATGTCCTTTTCTCGCAGAAGCTCGCCTGCATCGAGTGCGGGATATCCTACCCCGAGATGACGCCCAGGATGTTCTCGTTCAATAACCCGCACGGCGCCTGCCCGGAGTGCGACGGGTTAGGCGCGAAGATGGACATCGACCCGGACCTCGTCATCCCGAACAAGGACCTCTCCATCCGCGACGGGGTGGTGAAGCCCTGGTCGAAGCGCACCAGCGTGTTCTATTACCAGATGCTCGAGGCCGTCTCCGACCACTACGGCTTCAGCCTCCTCACGCCCTGGAAAAAGCTCCCGAAAAAGGCCCAGGAGGTAATCCTGTACGGCTCGAACGGGGAAGACATCAAGTTCTGGTTCTTCCGGGACGGCCGCAAGCAGTTTTACCACCGGGACTTCGAGGGGGTGGTCAACAACCTCTCCAGGCGTTACCGGGAGACCGAGTCGGCTTACATCCGCGAGGAAATAGAGGAGTACATGGGCGCGCATCCCTGTCCGCTCTGCAAGGGCGACCGCCTGCGGAAGGAATCGCTGGCGATAAAGGTGGGCGGCAGTAACATCTCGGAGTCCACCAGGCTATCGGTCCGCGCGGCCAGGGAGTTTTTTAACGGCCTCCCGCTCACGGAGAAGGAAGCGTTCATCGCCCAGAAGATACTGAAGGAGATACGGGAGCGCCTCGGGTTCCTGGTGAACGTGGGCCTCGATTACCTGACGCTCGACAGGCGTGCCTCGACCCTCTCGGGCGGCGAGGCCGAGCGAATAAGGCTCGCCACCCAGATCGGCTCGTCGCTCATGGGCGTGCTGTACATCCTGGACGAACCATCGATAGGCCTTCACCAGCGGGACAACGAGAAGCTGCTGGACACGCTCCTGTCCCTCCGGGACCTGGGCAACACCGTGCTGGTCGTGGAGCACGACGAGGAGACGATACTGCGCTCCGACCACGTGATAGACATGGGCCCCGGCGCCGGAGTGGCTGGCGGTTACGTCGTATCGCAGGGCACGCCCGAGGCTATAATGAAAGACGAAAAATCCCTGACCGGCAAGTACCTCTCCGGCCGGGTCAAGATACCGGTGCCGATGGAGAGGCGCACGCCCAAAAGACACATCACCGTCAAGAAGCCCAAGGAGAATAACCTGAAGGGCATGGACGTGAAGCTGCCCATCGGCGTTTTGACCTGCGTAACGGGCGTCTCCGGCTCCGGCAAGAGCTCCCTGATACTCGAGGTGCTCTACAAGACTCTGGCCCAAAAGTTCTACCGCTCTACGGAGCGGGCAGGGCTCTCGGACGGCATCACCGGCCTGGAACATGTAGACAAGGTAATAGACATAGACCAGTCCCCCATCGGCAGGACGCCGCGCAGCAACCCGGCGACGTACACCGGGCTCTTCACGCATATCCGCGAGATGTTCTCGCAGGTGCCCGAGTCGCGTATGCGCGGCTACAAGCCGGGGCGGTACAGCTTTAACGTAAAAGGCGGCCGGTGCGAGGCCTGTCAGGGGGACGGCGTCATCAAGATAGAGATGCACTTCCTGCCGGACGTGTTCGTCACCTGCGACGTATGCAAGGGGAAGCGGTACAACCGTGAGACGCTCGATATCCGGTACAAGGGGAAGAACATCTCCGAGGTCCTGGACATGACCGTGTACGAGGCGATGGTCTTCTTCGAGAACATACCGGCCGTCCACTCGAAGCTCATGACGATAACCGACGTGGGCCTGGGTTATATCCAGCTCGGGCAGTCGGCGACGACGCTCTCGGGCGGCGAGGCCCAGAGGGTAAAGCTCAGCAAGGAGCTCTCCAAGAGGAGCACGGGCAGGACGCTCTATATCCTTGACGAGCCTACCACCGGCCTTCACTTCGCGGACATACAAAAACTCCTGGACGTGCTGAACCGCCTGGTGGACGCCGGGAACACCGTCATCGTCATCGAGCACAACATGGACGTGATAAAGACGGCGGATTATATTATAGACTTGGGCCCCGAGGGCGGGGACGGGGGGGGCCGGGTGGTCGCCACCGGCACGCCCGAGGACATAGCCAAGGCGAAGCAGTCGTACACGGGGCAGTTCTTAAAGAGAGTCCTGGCGAACGGCAGGTGATGGCGCTATGCTTTCCCATATGAAAAAGATACCGCAGTTCCCGGACTTCCGGCCCATATGCCTGGAGGACCGCGCCCGCCTGGAGGGTATTTTCCGGGAGATGCGGCCCGAGGTCTCGGAGATGAACTTCACGAACCTCTTCATGTTCCGCCACGTGCACGACTACCGCGTCTCGGAGCTTAATGGCAACATAGTCATCCTGGCCAAGTCCTACGAGGGCGTGCCGTACTTCATGCCGCCTATCGGCGACAAGGAC
>JBEKYB010000256.1:0-3219 GCA_049511435.1 Nitrospirota bacterium
GCGGGCGAGGCTCTCCGACGCGAAGTTCTTCTTCGAGGAGGACATGAAACGGAAACTCGCCGACAGGGTGGACGACCTCAAAAAGGTGCTGTTCCAGAAGGAGCTAGGCACCACGTTCGAGAAGACCGGGCGGGTAGTCGAGCTGGCGGAATTCGCTGCTAAGGCATTTTATAAAGACGAAACGGTTACGGCGGACTCAAGACGCGCGGCATGGCTCTCGAAGGCGGACCTCGTCACCGGGATGGTCGGCGAGTTCCCTAACCTCCAGGGCATAATGGGCGGCGAATATGCCAGGCGCTCCGGCGAGAAAGAAGAGGTTGCCGCCGCGGTGGCGGAGCATTACATGCCGCGCTTCTCCGGGGACGATGTCCCGAAGACTCCGGCCGGGACGGCGGTCTCGGTCGCGGACAAGACGGACACCATAGCCGGGATATTCCTGGCCGGGAAGTCCCCGACCGGCTCCGAGGACCCTTACGCGCTCCGGAGGCAGGCCCTGGGCATAATCGCCATAATATACGGCGGCGGTTTCAGGGTAAGGCTAACGGAGCTTATCCGGAGGGCGATAGAACTGCTCCGGGTTAATGAAGAAAAGAGGCCGAAGCTCGAGTCGGAAATACTCGATTTCTTCCGGCAGAGGGTCGGCAACCAGCTCACGGCCGAGGGATTCGAATACGACACGGTGGAAGCCGTCCTCGCCCGCGAGTTCGATGATATAATAGACGCTAGGGAGCGGGTTGTATCGCTCCATGCCTTCAGGAAGGCCGAGGGTTTCGCCCCCTTCATCATTGCGTATAAAAGGGTGGCCAATATCATACCCGAGGGCTTCGAGGGGAGCGTGGACGAGGCGCTTTTAAAAGAGCCCGCCGAAAAGGAGCTCTACGCGCATTACATGGAGATAAAGGACGAGGTAAGCGCGATGACGGAGGCCGGCCGGTATGTCGATGCGCTGGAGCGGATTTCAGCCGTCCGCCCGTATGTGGACAGGCTGTTTGACGCCGTCATGGTGATGGACAAGGACGAGAAAATCAGGGCGAACAGGCTGGCCCTTATGAGCGGCCTCGCCGGGATGTTCCGTAACATAGCCGATTTGCGGAAAATAGTGGTATAGATTAAAAGGAAATCCTAAAGGGAGGATAAAGATGGCAGCTAAGAAAAAGTACGTTTATTTCTTCGGGAAAGGCAAGGCGGACGGCAGGGGCGACATGAAAGACCTGCTCGGCGGCAAAGGCGCGGGCCTTGCCGAGATGACCAACGCGGGAGTGCCGGTCCCGCCCGGATTCACTATCACGACGGAGGTCTGCAACATCTTCTACAAGGCCGGGAACAAGCTCACGCCGGATATCGAGAAGGAAATCGACGCGAACCTGGCCAAGCTCCAGTCGGCGATGGGCAAGAAACTGGGCGACGTAAAGGACCCGCTTCTGGTATCCGTACGCTCCGGCGCTAAGTTCTCGATGCCCGGCATGATGGACACCGTCCTTAACCTGGGCTTAAACGACGAGACCGTCAAGGGGCTCATCGGGAAGTCCGGCAACGAACGCTTCGCATGGGACGCCTATCGTAGGTTCATCCAGATGTTCGGCAACGTCGTGATGGGCGTGGAGAAGGACAACTTCGAACACATCCTGGAGAAAAAGAAGGAAGAGCGCGGGATAAAGCTCGACGTGGAGCTTATTATCGAAGACCTTAAGGAGCTTGTCGCGGCATTCAAGAAAAAGGTCAAGGAGATTACCGGGAAGAACTTCCCCGAGGACCCGCACAAACAGCTTAAGATGGCCCAGGAAGCGGTGTTCAAGTCCTGGAACAACCCGCGCGCCATCACGTACAGGAGACTGAACGACATACCGGGCGACCTGGGCACCGCGGTAAACGTGCAGGCCATGGTCTTCGGTAATATGGGCGAGACGTCGGCCACGGGCGTCGGCTTCACGAGGAACCCCGCCACCGGCGCTAAGGAGTTTTACGGCGAGTACCTCACCAATGCGCAGGGCGAGGACGTCGTGGCCGGGATACGCACGCCGCGTCCGATAACGGAGCTGAAGGCGGAGATGCCGAAGGTCTATAAACAGCTCCGCGATATAACCACGAAGCTCGAGCAGCACTACAGGGACGTGCAGGACTTCGAGTTCACCGTGCAGGACGGCGTCCTGTTCATGCTCCAGACCCGTACCGGCAAGCGCACCGCGCAGGCCGCCGTCAAGATAGCCGTGGATATGGTCAAGGAAAAGCTCATCACGAAAGAGGAGGCGATACTGAGGGTTGAGCCGGGCCAGTTAGACCAGCTCCTCCACCCGATAATCGACCCGAAGGCCAAGAAGACAGTCATTGCGAAGGGCCTTAACGCCTCTCCCGGCGCGGCAGTCGGCAAGGCGGTGTTCAGCGCGGACGATGCGGTCGAAATGGGCAAGAAGGACAAGGTAATACTTGTCAGGACCGAGACCAACCCGGACGACATACACGGCATGGACGCCGCCGTCGGCATCCTCACCGCGAGGGGCGGCATGACCAGCCATGCGGCCGTCGTCGCCAGGGGCATGGGCAAACCCTGCGTGGCGGGGTGTGAGTCTCTCAAGGTGGACGACAAGGGTAAAAAATTCTCGGTCGGCGGTATCACGGTAAAGGAAGGCGACCAGATAACGATAGACGGCTCGACCGGCGAGGTAATGCTGGGCGCGCTGCCCACGGTGGAACCTTCGCTGACAGGGGACTTCGGCATATTGATGGGCTGGGTAGACAAGGTGAGGACACTTAAGGTGCGGGCCAACGCGGACATCCCGAGGGACGCGAAGGTCGCGACCGGATTCGGGGCCGAGGGCATCGGGCTTTGCAGGACCGAGCATATGTTCTTCGCCGAGGAAAGGCTCCCCATCGTGCAGGAGATGATACTTGCGGGCAATGTGGAGGACCGGGAGAAGGCGCTGGCGAAGCTCCTCCCTATGCAGAAGTCGGATTTCATCGGCCTGTTCAAGGAGATGAAGGGCTACCCGGTCACCATAAGACTCCTGGACCCGCCGCTCCACGAGTTCCTGCCGAAACGCGAGGAGCTGATGTGCGACCTCGCCGTTATGAAAGCGACCGGCAAGGGCGATACCCCCGAGGCCAAGAAGACGGCAAAGCTCCTGTCGAGGGTAGAGGAGCTGCACGAGTTCAACCCCATGCTCGGCCACAGGGGATGCCGCCTTGGCATCGTATACCCTGAGATAACGAGGATGCAGGCGC
>JBEKYB010000257.1:0-3194 GCA_049511435.1 Nitrospirota bacterium
GGTCGATCTAGACAGGGCCGTTGACCGCATACGCAGGTACATACTTGGCGTCCAGGACCCGGTGGAGGGGTTCTGGGTGGACCAGCTCGAGGCTGACGCGACCATCCCGGCCGAATACCTCATGTTCCGCCGTTACATCGGCAGGGTGGACGAGGACAAGGAACGCAGGCTCGTAGAATTCATCAAGTCCATCCAGATGGAAGACGGCGGCTGGTACATCTACCGGGGCGGCCCGAGCGACATCTCCGCGACCATCAAAGCGTACTTCGCCATGAAGCTTGCCGGCGTGTCCCCGGACGAGCCGTTCATGAAGAGGGCGCGGGAGAACGTCTTAAAAAAAGGCGGCGTAATCAACGCCAACGTCTTCACGAAGATCACCCTCGCGATGTTCGGGCAGTACGGATGGGAGGGCGTGCCATGCATGCCGTCCGAGATAATGCTCCTGCCGCAGTGGTTCTACTTCAACATCTACGAGATATCCTACTGGTCGAGGACGGTCATCATCCCGCTGCTCATAATATTCGAGAAGAAGCCGGTCATGCACATCCCGGACGAGCAGGGGATATCCGAACTCTACGTCCGCCCCGAGCACAGGTCCGACCCGCGCAGCTACGACAAGCGGTTCAAAAAAAGCAAGAGCTTCTTTAGCTGGAAGAACTTCTTCATAATGGTTGACTCGCTGCTCAGGCTCTACGAAAAGAGCCCCAACGAGGGCCTCCGCGCGAAAGCGATGAACACCGCCTACAGGTGGCTTGTGGAGCGCATGAAGGGCGAAGGCGGCCTGGGTGCCATCTACCCTGCAATGGCCAACTCCGTGGTGGCGATTAAGCTGATGGGCCATCCGGACGGCGACCCTCTGCTCGAACAGGCCATAAAGTCCATAGAGGACCTCGAGGTCGAGCTGGAGAGAGACGACATGATGTACCTCCAGCCGTGCGTATCCCCGGTATGGGACACCCCCATCGCTATGAACGCGCTTTTCGAGTCCGGCCTCCCCTCAGACCACGGCGTGCTGAGGGCTGCCGCAGACTGGCTGTTCAAGAAGCAGACCTCCACCAGGGGCGACTGGAAGGTGAAGGTCCCGGACGCAGACCCCGGCGGCTGGTATTTCCAGTTCGAGAACGAGTTCTACCCCGACAACGACGACACGAGCATGGTCATCCTGGCCCTCCTGAAAGTGAAGACACGGGACGAGGAGAAGAAGATGAGGCGGATTACCGCCGCGTTCGACTGGCTCCTCAAGATGCAGTGCTCCGACGGGGGCTGGGGCGCGTTCGATAAAGACAACAACAAGCTCATACTCAACAACATCCCCTTCGCCGACCACGGCGCCCTGCTGGACCCCTCGACTGTCGACCTGACCGGCCGCGCGCTCGAGATAATCGGCCTGATGGGGCTCGACCTGTCATTCCCGCCGGCTAAGGCCGCATACGATTTTATCCTCCGGGAGCAGGAGATAGACGGCTCATGGTACGGCAGATGGGGCGTCAATTATATATACGGGACCTGGTCCGTCTTAGCCGGACTTAGGCTGGTAGGCGAGGACATGGACAAGCAGTATGTGCGCCGCGCGGTGCTCTGGCTGAAGAGCCGCCAGCATGAAGACGGCGGCTGGGGCGAGTCCTGCGATACCTACAGGGACCCGAACGCTGAAGACTGGCCGTCCACGGCCTCCCAGACTTCCTGGGCGCTTATCGGCCTGATGCACGCGGGCGAGGCGTACTCGCCCGAGGTCAAGCGTGGCATCGAGTACCTCCTTAAGACTCAGAACAGCTACGGGTACTGGGACGAGGACGACTACACCGGGACTGGCTTCCCGCGGGTGTTCTATCTCAGGTACCATATGTACTGCAAGAACTTCCCCCTCTGGGCGCTCTCGATGTATAATTCCATCGTCACGCGCGGCCGCACCAGGGCCGAAGAGGTCAGGCTGGAGAACAGACAAAAAGGGGCCTTCAGGCGGATTTTCACGCTGTTCTGATGGGCTCGCGAGGCATTGTGGCGCTGGGGTGCGCCTTACCAGTAGAGCTGTCCGGGTTAAAAAAACGGGGCTTCCGGAAGATTGATGCCGGGGGCATTGGGTTCCAAAGAGGCGATATCCACGGGATGGATGTCGCCATTTTTGTCTCAGGTATCGGTGGAGAAAGGGCATACCGCACGGTGAAGGCCGCATGCGGGACGCTGCCTTTGTCCGCCTACATCCAGACCGGGTTTTCGGCCGGTCTTACCGGGGAACTCGCTCCCGGGGACATTGTAACCGGCGAAAAGGTCATCGATGCTGGCGGGGACGGGCGGGTATACGAGGCCGACCCCGGGCTTCTTGAGGCCGCGTGCCGGGCATTTGGTGAGCGCTGCAATAAATGCTCGTTTCTGGCGGTGGAGCGGACTGTAGTCCTGGCGTCCGAGAAGAAGAGGCTCGGCATTGAGTACGGCTGCTCGGCGCTTGATATGGAAAGCGCCGGGGCGGCGCGCGCGGCATTCGAGGAAAGGGTGCCGTTCATATCCATAAGGGCTATCTCCGACGGGGCGGACGAAGACCTGCCGCTCGATTTCAATCTTTTCATGAAGGACGGCGCCCTAGATTGGCCGAAGTTCCTGCTCCATGTGGCCCTCCACCCGGGCGTGGTACCTCCGCTCCTGAGGCTCGGCAGGCAATCGCGCCTTGCGGCAATAAGGCTTGCGGGCGCACTGGACGGGTTTCTGGGTGAGCTTTCAAAAGATGGCTATGGGGCGACTTGACCAAAAATGCCCCTTACGTTATAGTAAGTCTAATAACCGAAATTTTATGGGGATATTTTGCCGGTTCGTGGATTCTATTGACCCTAAACCGTAAGCGCGGGGGGTAATATGGAAAAAAGGCCGACAAGGAGGTTTATTTGCGAGCACCAGGTCTTCCCGAACCTAGCCCCGGACAAAATAAGGAACATGCATACCGCTAAGAAACCGGGCCTTACCGTGCTGTATTCCTTCAGCAACATCGACGAAAAGTGCATGTATTCGGTCCTGGAAAGCCCGGACCGGCTCACCATCGAGTCCTTCTTCAACGACCTCAGGATACCTTGCGACAGCATAATGGAGATAGAGTATTTCGCAGAAGGGTTCAATATGCGGGACATGCGGGCTATGAAAGAGGCCGCCTGACCTTTAGAACCTGGCCATCAGCTTTTTGTCGAGCTTCTTCTTCCTGAGCCTTA
>JBEKYB010000258.1:0-3174 GCA_049511435.1 Nitrospirota bacterium
CATGTCAACCGGTCTCGTCATGCTCATGACGCCCGGGCTGGCGCTCTTCTACGGCGGGATGGTCAGGCGGAAGAACGTCCTGGGCACGATAATGCAGAGCTTCATCATCGTGGCCGTGGTGTCGGTCCAGTGGGCGCTATGGGGCTACAGCCTGTCCTTCGGCCCGGACGTGTCGCATGTCATTGGGAGCCTCAAATGGGCCTTCTTAAACGGCGTGGGCCAGGAGCCGAACCCCGATTACGGGGCGACCGTCCCGCACCAGGTCTACATGGTGTTCCAGATGATGTTCGCCGTGATAACTCCGGCCCTGATCACCGGCGCGGTGGCGGAGAGGTTTAAGTTCAAGACCTTCCTGGTGTTCACTATAGTCTGGTCGACGATAGTGTACGACCCGATCGCGCACTGGGTATGGGGCACGGGCGGCTGGATAAGGAACCTGGGCGCGCTTGATTTCGCGGGCGGCACCGTGGTTCACATAAGCTCGGGCGTCGCGGCCCTCGCGGCAGCGCTCATCGTCGGGAAGAGGAAGGGTTACCCGAGGACGGCCATGCCGCCTCACAACCTCACGATGACCGTCCTGGGCGCGGCGCTACTGTGGTTCGGCTGGTTCGGGTTCAACGCCGGGAGCGCGATAGCCTCTAACGGACTCGCGGGCACGGCCTTCGTCGTGACGCACCTGGCCACGGCAATGGCCGCCATTACATGGATGGCTGCGGAATGGATGCACAGGAAGAAGCCGACGGTCCTGGGCGCGGCCTCGGGCGCGGTCGCCGGGCTTGTAGCGATTACGCCCGCGTCCGGCTTCGTGACCCCGATGGCCTCGCTCATCATCGGCGGCGTGGCCGGGGTGCTCTGTTACACGGCGGTCTCCCTTAAGCCGAAGTTCGGGTATGACGACTCTCTTGACGTAGTCGGCGTGCACGGCGTGGGCGGCTCCTGGGGCGCGCTTGCGACCGGCCTTTTCGCCACGGTGGCGGTGAATGCGGCCGGGGGTAACGGGCTCTTTTACGGGAACCCGAAACAGCTCGGGGTCCAGGCGATAGCCGTCGCGGTCAGCATCGCGTATTCATTCATATTGACCTCGATAATCCTCAAGGTGCTCGATATGACCATGGGCCTCAAGGTGGATGAGGAAGCGGAGGTCATCGGCCTCGACCAGAGCCAGCACGGGGAGTCGGGCTACATATTCGATTAAGGGTATACCTGGCCGGTTGCGGGGGATATCACAGGAGGTTTGGCTTGAAAAAGATAGAGGCGATAATAAAGCCGTACAAGCTAGAAGAGGTCAAGGACGCCTTGAACGAGGCGGGCGTGACCGGCCTGACCGTTACGGAGGTCAGGGGTTACGGCAGACAGAAGGGACACGTGGAGCTATACCGCGGCGCGGAATACGACGTGAGCTTCGTGCCCAAGGTAAAACTGGAGCTTGTCCTGACCGATGAGATGGCGGATAAGGCGGTGAAGGTCATCGAGGATACCGCCAGGACGGGCAAGATTGGCGACGGCAAGATATTCGTCCTGGAGGTCGGCGAGACTATCAGGATAAGGACAGGCGAGAGGGGCGACGCCGCCATATAGCGGTAGCGCATTACTGCGCGAAAAAAGAAAAACCGTCGTCATTCCCGCGGAAGCGGGAATCCAGGGACTTTTCAAAGTCACTAGGCCCCAGGCTGCGCGCATTTGTTCATCTTCGGCGTCCGAGACGCCGTAATGTCGGCTTTCACGGGGGTGACGGTAATGCGGCCCCCCTATGACAGCGTAAAATAAGTAATAAGCAAGAGGAGCAGCCGGAGGTGTTTTCGAGGGATGTCATATTGAGCGTAAAAAGTGACTCTGCGGCTCGGGCCGCCGGGCGCGAATATAAGCATCCCGAAAAAATGCCTCCGACTGCTCCCAAACAGTATCCTTCAGCGAGGTCAGGCATTTCCTTTAGCCGTCCGGTGCGGAAAAGGAAAGGCATAGGTAAATAATGACGAAGTGATTATTTTCATCACTTCCTTGAAAAGTTACATCATTTTTTATTAAATTTTTCCCCCTCCATACCGCTAACCTATTGATATTACAGAAAACACAAAAAAGGCATAGTTCTTGCTTTTCTCAAAGCTAGAAAGTATAATGCGCGAGAAAGGGGACGAAATGCCAAAACCATTTCCCATAAATAGAGGTTTCACGCTCATCGAGCTTA
Organism: Nitrospirota bacterium; assembly: GCA_049511435.1. Lineage (GTDB taxonomy): Bacteria > Nitrospirota > JACRHJ01 > JACRHJ01 > JACRHJ01 > JBEKYB01. Next base: position 2,186 of record JBEKYB010000258.1, read on the forward strand.
TGATTACGGTGTCCATCATAGGAATAATGATGGCTATAGCCATACCTAATTACCAGAAGTACCAGGCCCATTCGAAGCAGTCCGAGGCGAAGACCAACCTGGCGTCCATCGGCACCGCCGCCCTGGCATACCGCGCAGAACACGACACCTATTTGACTGACTGGAACGGCCTGGGCTGGGCCGCCAAGGGCAACACAAGGTACCGCTACTGGTTTAACCAGCTTTCCCTCAACCCCTCGCCTTATCCCGGCATCGACACGACCACCTCGGGCGTTACCGACGGTTCGTATTGCATGGCCCCGTTTGCAACGACGCATTGCCAGGCCAGTCAGACGGACTACACCGCAGTAGCGATAGGCAACATAGATAAAGACCCCACCATGGACGTGTGGGAGTTCAACGGCGGCGGCAGGACGCTAAACAACACCCAGAACGATATTGTGTATTAAGGCAAAAATTTCACTGCCTGACAGATAAAGAAGGGATATGGAGTCCATATCTCTTTTTTCTTTCCTGACTCTTTCTCAATCCTTCTCGCCCCCCAGCGCCAATGATATTGTAATTTACTTGATATTCGTATAAAATTAATATTTCTGAAAATCAATTAACGGAGCAGAACTATGGCCGACGAAGACCTTGGCAAGCTGAGGATAGAGAAGCCCGGGATAAAGCCCGGGAGAAGCAGGCGGAAGGGGCCCTTTGTCTGGGTCGTGGCGGCGGCGCTTGCCGCGGCGGGCCTTCTGCTCTTTTGGGTGCTTTCCCCCAGGGTGGATGTCAAGACGGCCGCGGTATCGACCGTATACCCGACCCAGACCTTCACGCGGCTGAACGCGAGCGGCTACGTGGTGGCCCAGCGGAAGGCGGCGGTCGCGGCCAAGGCGACGGGGAGGCTCGAATGGCTGGGCGTGAGGGAGGGGAGCCGCATAAAGAAAGGCGAGGTAATCGCGCGCCTTGAGGACGAGGACGTGCTTGCGGCCGAGGCCCAGGCG
>JBEKYB010000259.1:0-3170 GCA_049511435.1 Nitrospirota bacterium
CCTTATGGAAGCAGAACTCCCGGATGCCGTCCTTGAAGAACATCAGGGCGATATTCTCTTCCTTGTCCGGGCTGTGGTAGACCTGCTGGTCGAGGAACGTCAGCTCGAAGCGCTTGACCATGAAGCTAAGCAGGTCCTCGTCCTTGAAATAACTCTCGAACCTGGCGCTGAGCTCGTCCCTGAAATGCTGGTAGATGGGGTTGTTGGGCAGGTACATCTTCGTGGCCTTGATGGTCTTGACGAGCACAAGGGCCACTTCCCTCGCATGCGGGGCGAGCTTCTTTATGCGCTCATCCTTCTCCCGGTCGTCCTGGCCGAACAGGGCCGCGCCTAAGGCCTCCTCCATCCTACCCTCTTTTGAATGTTATGTGCTTCTCCCAGGTCCTGCCCCTCGTCTTGACGTCGCTCCGGTAATGCGCCCCGACGCTGCCGCGCCTGGCGTAGCCGGCCTTCGTTATCAGCTCGCCCGCGAGCAGCATGTTCCTGAGCTCGAGCTCCCTCCGCGTGATGTATGAGCCTTCCTTGACCTCTGTCCAGCTGTCCAGTTTCTCCATGGCCTCGCCCAGCGATTTGCCGCACCTGATTATCCCGGCCTTCGACCACATGAGCCTCCGGAGGCCCGTCCTGACCTTGCCGGAATCGCAGGAATCACCGGAATCGCCGGAATCCAACGACCCGGGCTCTACGGCGTCGTACATGACGGGCGCCAAGTCCCTGCGGGCAATCTTTACTTTGCGGCCGTACTCCACCGCGGCCATCCCGGCGCGCGCGCCGAAGACTATGCCTTCCAGGAGCGAATTGCTCGCCAGCCTGTTCGCGCCGTGCACTCCCGTGCAGGCGACCTCGCCCGCGGCGAAAAGCCCCGGTACGTCCGTGGCCCCGTCCTTGTCCGTGCGGACGCCTCCCATCATGTAATGCGCCGCCGGCGAGACCGGTATCAGGTCCTCGGTTATGTCTATGTCGTAATGCAGGCAGGTGGAATATATGCGCGGGAAGCGCCTCTTTATAAACGCCGCGTCCAGGTGCCGCAGGTCAAGATATACGTGGTCCGTCCTGCCCCTGACCATCTCCGATACTATCGAGCGTGAGACGACGTCCCGCGGGGCCAGTTCCCCCTTGGTATGGTAATTAGCCATGAACCTCTCGCTCGCCGCGTTAACCAGGAGCGCCCCCTCCCCGCGCATCGCCTCCGACAGCAGGAACTGCGGGGCCAGCGGGACATAAAGCGACGTGGGGTGGAACTGCACGAACTCCATGTCCGCCATGGTCGCCCCGGCCCTGTATGCTATGGCGAACCCGTCCCCGGTCGCCACCAGCGGGTTCGTGGTCCGCTGGTACACCTGGCCAAGACCGCCCGTGGCCAGAACGACCGCCTTCGCGTATATCGCGGTGAGCTTTCGCTCCCGCTCCTTAAGGACGAGCGCCCCCACTACGCACCCGTCCCGCACGATGAGGTCCACCGTGAAGGAAAAGTCGTACTTTGAGATACCTTTTGTCGCCTTGACCTTCGCCAGGAGCGCACGCTCGATCTCCTTGCCTGTCGAGTCCCCGCCCGCGTGCAGGATGCGGCTTTGGCTGTGGGCCGCCTCCCGCGTGAACGCAAGCTTGCTCCCTTCCTTATCGAACTGCGCGCCCCAGGATATCAGCTCCCTTATCCGCTCGGGGCCCTCGGTGACCAGGGTGCGCACGTTGTCCTCGTCGCACAGCCCGTCGCCGGCCGCAATCGTGTCCTGGAAATGAAAACCTATCTCGTCTTCGTCCGAGAGCGCCACGGCGACCCCGCCCTGCGCGTACTCGGTCGAGGACTCGGAGGGCTTGTCCTTGGTGATTACCAGGACGTTCCCGTAGCGCGCAAGCTCGATGGACGCCCTGAGCCCGGCGACGCCCGAGCCTATTACCAGGTAATCGGTCGATATTACGTCCGACTTTATTTTCACCCTATCTGACCATCCCGAACGGGGAGTCGCCGATTACCTCCGTGAGCGTTGCCGCCGGGCCTGTGACCTTGAAGGTGAAGATGCTGTTGCCCCTGGCCTCCTGCTCCTTTCCGGTCTTGTCCCACCACTTCCCGAACCAGTGGAGGACCAGGCTTACCTTATCGCCGTCCTCCTCGACCCTGTCCACCTCGTACTCAAGACTGACCCTGTCGTAGGTCTCGAGGTCCTTCCTCAAGTTGGTCTCGAACTCGGCGTAGCCGTTTTTCATGTCCTCGGACACAAACGACATCACGCCCTTGGAATCGCGCGCCACGAATGCGCGCTCCATCTGCTGGAACGCCCCGAGCGCCGCGGTCGCCTTGACCGACTCCTGCGACGGCTTCACCGCTACTTTCTTGGCGCAGCCGCAAAACGCCGCAAGTAATATCGTAACGGCGGATGCCCAAATCAACCAGTTTCTCAAAACGCGCCTCCCCGGGTGGCCTGCGGCGGACTCCGCCTGCGATTATGTTAAAAATACCTGCCCGGACTGATTATATATAAGGGGGCGTAAAAGTCAAGAAAAACAGGAATTACGAGAGCTTGACCCTCGGGTCTACGAGGGCGTAGGAGATATCCGCCAGCATATTGCCCACCAGCGTAAGGAACGCCCCCATGACCAGGTTCCCCATCACGAGCGGATAATCCCGCGCGGTGACGGACTGCCAGAAGAGCTGGCCCATGCCGGGGATGGCGAAGAGGTACTCGAGTATGACGCTCCCGCCTATCAGCGCGGGGAGCGACAGGCCCAGGATGGTTATGACCGGCATGAGCGCGTTCCTGAGGGCGTGCTTGTATATCACCTCGCTCTCCGGGAGGCCCTTCGCCCTGGCCGTCCTGATATAGTCCTGCCTCACGACCTCGAGCATGTTGGAGCGGATGTACCTCGATATCCCGGCGAGGCTCCCGAAGGCGCCTATGGCCACAATCAGGATAATGTGCCTGAAACGGTCCCACTGAAGCTCTAAGAAGTTCATGCCGGACACGTCTATGCTCTGGATGCCGGATATGGGCAGCCACCCGAGCTGCACGCCGAAAAGTATCATGAGGAGAAGCCCCAGCCAGAAGGCCGGGATGGAGAAACCCAGGAACACTATGACCGTCGTGGACTTGTCAAAAAGCGAGTTCCTTCTCACGGCCGAGAGTATCCCCAGCGGCATGGCGACTATGAACGCTGCCAGAAGCTCCAGGATG
>JBEKYB010000260.1:0-3141 GCA_049511435.1 Nitrospirota bacterium
TCCACGACGACAAGCACGTCCTCCGGGACCCGCTCCATGAGCTTATCCATCTCGGACGCGGTGTTCATCGTGCCGGTTGGGTTGTTCGGGTTGGCGATGAATATGATCTTCGTCCGGGGCGTAATCATCCCAGCCATCGCCGCCAGGTCGTGCCTCCCGTCCCTGAGCGGCACGGCTACCCCGGCCCTGCCCGCGGACTGCGTCGCAAGCCTGTATACGGCAAAAGACGGCTCGGCGAATATGGCCTCCTCGCCTTCAAGCAGGAACGTGCGGACGATTATTTCGAGTACCTCGTTCGAGCCGTTACCCAGGATAATGCCTTCTGTCGGGACTCCGAACTTAGCGGAGATGGCATCCTTCAGATAGTACGCGTTGCCGTCGGGATAGCGGTTGATGCCGCCGAGGCTCTTGCTTATGGCCTTAAGCGCTAGGGGCGAAGGCCCGAGCGGGTTTTCGTTGCTGGCGAGCTTGACGGAGCCTGTAATGCCCAGTTCCCGCTCCAGCTCCTCGACCGGTTTGCCCGGGGCGTAAGGAGTAATTGAAGCAATGTTGTCGGACGTTAACTGACGCATAGCTACTTCTCCTCCATCCCGGCCGCCGGGTATGCGCCCAATACCTTCAGGAACAGGCAGTGCTTCCTGAGCTCTTCTATCGCCGTCTTTACGTTCTCGTCCTCGAAATGGCCTTCCATGTCCACGAAGAAGTGGTATTCCCATGCCTTCTTCCTGGACGGCCTGGACTCTATCTTCGTCAGGCTTATCCCGCTGTCCGCGAAGGGCTGGAGCATCTCGTAGAGCGCACCGGCCTTGTCCTTCACCGAAAATAATATGGAAGTCTTGTCATGACCGGTCCTGGCAGGGGAGGTCCTGGATATCACGAGGAACCGCGTGAAGTTATTGATGTTGTCCTCTATCCGCTCCTTGATTATCCTCAGGCCGTAAACATCCGCCGCGAGACGGCTGGCGATGGCGGCTGCAGATGTATCCTCCGCCGCCATCTCGGCCGCCCTTGCCGTCGAAGACACCTCCTGGACCGGGACGCCCTTCAAGTTGCTCTCCAGCCAGCCCCTGCACTGCGCGATAGGCTGCGGGTGCGAGTATACTTTCTTGACGTCGTCCATCCTGCCGGTCTTGTTCATCAGGTTCTCCGAGATCTCGAGCATTATCTCGGCGGCTATCTTGAGATTCGATTCCATGAACATGTCGAGCGTATAGCTGACCGCCCCCTCGATGGAGTTTTCGACCGGCACGACGCCGTATTCGGCCAAGCCGCGCTCGACCTCGGCGAACACCTCTTTTATGCTGTTGACGGGGACATACTGCGGAGAGTATCCGAAACGCTGTATGCAGGCCTGATGGGTGAACGTGGACCTGGGACCAAGGTATGCGATCTTTATAGGCTGTTCAAGCGAAAGCGATGCGGAGAATACCTCCCTGAGCACCGCGATAAGCGACTCGTTGGGGAAGGGGCCTTTGTTCTTTGCCGACAGCCGGTCTACTATCTCTTTCTCGCGGTTCGGCACATGAAGCTCGGCCTTTTGCTCCTTCTTTATCCTTCCTATCTCGATTACCAGGTTTGAACGCCGGTTCAAGAGGTCGAGGATTTGGTCGTCTATCTCGTCAATAACCTTCCTCAGCTCCTCGATTTTAGACATAACACTGGCGGGACCGTCCTTTTTTTTAATATGGAATTCAATTTATATACTACTTTTCAGGCATTGGCAAGCTAATTCTCTTTAGAGCAGCCTGGCCTTTTTAAGCCCCGTGAGGGACAGGAAAATGAGCAGGCTGAGGAAGAAGAAAACAATCCATACCGTCTCAACCTGAAACTTCCCGTCCGTAAGACAATCCCCCACGACCTCAAGGAAGGTAAACGACGCCGTTATCGCCAGGAACCCTGACTGCTCCCTTTTGAGTATAGTCCTCAGGGAAAAGGGGCTCACGGGCCTTTCCCAAAGTCTGAAAGCGGGCAGAAAGGCGGGCGTCCTTCTCGCCCATTCGCTGAACCTGTCGCCGAATTTCTCCTTCAGGTATGCCTCTTCCGCAAACATTATCCTTTCGTAGTAAAGCCAGAATGACAGGGAAACTATCAAGCTGAACCACCACTGCCGGAAGAAAAGGGAAAGGCCGAACCAGATGATAAAATTCCCCAGGTAAAGCGGGTGCCTGACTACCGAATACATACCGGTGGTATTAAGCGAATCAGCCGATTGCTGCTGAGTGTTCCTGCCGGAAGTGCCCCACGAGGCAAACCCCACTGTATACGCCCTGAGCGCAAGGCCCGCGAAGGATATCAGCAGGCAGACAATATCCCATATTTCGGTTTCATCGGGCGGCGCCTTATAAAAAAACAGCATACCTGCAAAAAGCCCTACCATGACCAGCGGCAGGTAACTCCTGCGCCGGAACAGCCAGTTGCCGCTCCCCTCAAAGTGCTCTTTCAAGTCCATATTACTGTTTCCTTTCTAATTTCCGCTTTCTATTTACCGCCGCATTCCGAATCGCTCCCGCATATCTTCTCCACCGCATGCGGTATGGCAGGGAGGACCGCCGCCAAGTTCTCTCTTGCCGCCCTGGGGCTTCCGGGCAGGTTTATTATGAGCGTCCTGCCCCGTATCCCGCAAACAGCCCTTGATAGCATAGCATTCGGGGTCTCCTTAAGCGACATGGCGCGCATTGCCTCGGCCATTCCCGGAAGCTCCTTCTCCAATATCAGCCTCGTGGCCTCCGGCGTCACGTCCCGCGGAGAAACGCCTGTACCCCCAGTCGTAAGTATTAAATCGGCCTTAAGCCCATCAGACAGTTTTATCAGCCTGTCTTTGATGATATCAATCTCGTCCGGGATGACTTCGTAGAATATTATCTCAGCCATCCCGGCTATCATCTCCCGTATTGCCGGGCCGGAGGCATCTTCCCTCTCGCCCCGCGCGCCCCTGTCGGACATTGTGAGGATGGCGGCCTTTATCACAGGACAGCCACTTCGTCCCCGGGCTTCACTTCTCCGCCCTCGATGACTTTTATGAATATCCCTTCGCGCGGCATGACGCAGTCCCCGGCCTGATAATAGATGGCGCACCGGTCATGGCATTCTTTCCCTATTTGGCTCACCTCGCCGACCGCGCTCTCGCCTATCCTTATCCTC
>JBEKYB010000261.1:0-3136 GCA_049511435.1 Nitrospirota bacterium
CTCCCGCTCGTAGCCCTTGAGTATTTCCTTGACCTCTTCGTTAAGCCTGTCTTCCACCGCCAGGTCGTCCGCTATGGCCTGCTCGATAAACCGGGTAGCCTCCGCGGGATCGACCTTTAACTTCAGGATATGGCGTTTTTCGAGCTCTTCGACGAGCCATACCGAGAGGTTATTTATCTGCTGCCTATTGAGTCTCATTTTAGGCTATATCCCTAACGGGTCCTCGAACGGGTATATCTTGACGAACTCCAGGAATTCGCCCAACGTATGGGAAGTAAAACCCTTCTTCCTCTGAATAATGCTGAAGTGCCTCGTAAAACGGGCGTCCTTGAAGGTATTTGCGACCAGCGTGCCCGCCTTTATCTCCTTCCGTGCCGCCCATGCGGAGATAATCGATATCCCGAGCCCTTCCTGCACCGCCGTCTTTATCGCCTCCGTGCTGCCCAGGTATAGGGACACCGTCAGGCCGTCCGGAGAAATCTGGTTCTCCTCGAGGCGCTTCTCGATCATCTGCCTGGTGCCGGAGCCTTTTTCCCGCATTATGAGCGGCTCCTTGATAAGCTCCGAGACGGAGATGTTTTTTCGCCTCGCCCATTCGTGCTCAGGGTTCATGATGACCACCAGTTCGTCCGGCAGGAGCTTTTCGGCCACTAGGTTATGCTTCGTAACGTCGCCCTCGACTATCCCGAGGTCTATCTCACCCGCCAGTAGTTTTTCCGTCACCAGACGGGTATTTCCGACGATGAGGTTTGTCCAGATGCGGGGGTGGTTCCTGCGGAACTTGACTATCACCGAGGGCAGGAGGTAATTCCCCACAGTCGTGCTGGCGCCGATAGAGAGGTTGCCCTTGACAAGGCCTATCATAGCGCTGATATCGCGGCGGGCGAAGGCGTATAGCCCGAGTATGTCTTTGGCGTATTTGTATAGGATTTCGCCGGCCGGGGTCAGGTTGACCGAGCCGCCGGAGCGGTCAAAAAGCTTTGTCTCGTAGAGCTCTTCCAGCGCCTGCACCTGGAGGCTCACCGCCGGCTGCGTAAGGTGTATTAATTCCGAAGTCCTGGAAAAGCTTTTGGTCTCCGCTACCGTGCAGAAAACCCTAAGCTTGTGGTCGTCCATTACCCGTCCCTCTCAGATGCGGTTTAAATGTAGAACATGAACTCGTGGCTCACCTCGCCGGTGTCCAGGAGCTCACGCGCCTCGTCTACCAGGTCCTGCAGGGATACCGAGGCCAGGAACCCGGAGATGTTCTTGCCGAGCCGCTTCCAGAGTATATATGTAACACATTTTTCCGCGCGATGACAGACCTTTTTTTTATCCTTCTGCTCGGTGCAGTGGACCGGCACTATCGGGCCCTCGACAATACTGATTATCTGCTCGACCGTAATCTCGGAAGGCTTCCTGGACAGCTTGAACCCGCCGCTCGGCCCGCGCACGGATTCCACGACCCCGCCCTTACGGAGCTTGTTGAATAGCTGCTCCAGGTAATGGAGCGATATCTCCTCCCTCTCCGATATCCTGGAAAGGGGGACCGGCTCGCCTTTCGAGTAAAACGACAAGTCGAACATCGCCCTGACGGCATACCGACCTTTAGTAGATAATTGCATCTTTTCCCCCGTTCATACTTGACCGAATAGGCCTGTACTCAAATAACGCTCCCCGCCGTCCGGCAGGATGACTACGACCGTTTTCCCCTTGCCCAGCCTCTCCGCCGTCTTCAAAGCGGCAAACACGGCGGCTCCCGATGAGATACCCGCCAGTATCCCTTCCCTCTGCGCGAGCTCCCGGGATGTCTCGGCCGCCTGCTCGTCGGTTACCTGAGCTATCTCGTCATATACCTGGGTGTTGAGCACCGCGGGTATGAAACCGGCGCCAATGCCCTGGATCTTGTGCGGACCGGGGTTGCAGCCTGAGAGGACCGCCGAAGCCGCCGGCTCGACCGCTATTATCCTTATATCCTTGTTCTTCGACCGGAGGACCTCTCCGACGCCGGTAATGGTGCCGCCCGTGCCGACCCCGGCCACGAAGGCGTCTATCTTTGGGCCCAGCGCGGACAGGATTTCCCTCGCGGTGGTCCTGCGGTGCATCTCCGGGTTTGCCGGGTTGTTGAACTGCTGCGGCATGAAGTAATCCGGCCTGGAACGTACAAGCTCCTCCGCCTTCGCGACCGCCCCGCGCATCCCGTCCGGGCCGGGCGTCAGGATAAGTTCCGCCCCGTATGCCGCGAGGAGGGTTCTTCTTTCCAGGCTCATCGTGTCGGGCATAGTCAGGATGAGCTTATAACCCTTGAGCGCGGAGACAATAGCTAGGCCTATGCCGGTATTGCCGCTGGTCGGCTCCACTATTGTCCCGCCGGGCCCCAGCTTGTGGCTTTTTTCAGCCTCTTCCACCATGGCAAGGGCAATCCTGTCCTTGACGCTGCCGCCGGGGTTCGCGCCCTCGAGCTTTGCGAATATAGCCGCGTCCTTCTCATGCGTCATCCGGCAAAGACGGACAATCGGGGTTCCCCCGATAAGCTCCAGCACACCGCCGCACACCCTATGGACCACGCAATCCTCCTGCTCCGGGACTAACCGTCATCAGTTCCCGCTCGTCTGCGGTCTGCACCCACTGCACAAGGCGGTTAAAGTCCTTGTCTATTTCCGCGTCTATATCCGCTGACCTCACGGCCCCGCTTATTTCACGCTCCTTGAGCAGCTCCGCCTTGCGTTTTTTGTGTCCCGCTAACATGGACAGGGCGGTGCCTGAAGCGGAGACGACGACTTCCCTGCCGCCGCTGCGGAACCTCAGTCTGAACGAGACCTCCCCGCTTTCCTCGAAACTCAGGTTACCGTTGCCGAAGGTGCAGCCCGTTGTGTACTGTATGCCGTCTATGGCGCAGTTCCGTGTCATATAATGCCCCTCCACCAGGAACTGGTCTTTTTTCGAGACCCCGAGCACCGCCATGGCGGCAAGGCCAAGCCGGGCGCCCATGGTTGACATAGGGCACGCATGGCCGTGGAACTCGTAAAGCCCATTAAAATCAAATGGCATAGACTGCCCTTCCCCTGGCCATTTTATAACTTTACCAACTCAATCTGGCCCCAGGCGCCCATCTTATCGGCGGAAATAACGACCGCCCCTAAGACGCCTTCAATAC
>JBEKYB010000262.1:0-3082 GCA_049511435.1 Nitrospirota bacterium
CGTCTATCCGGTTGGCCCCATCCAGCAGGCTGTACTGGGTGTGTATGTGCAGGTGCACGAAACCGCCGTGGTGCATAAGTCTCCAAGTATTATCAGGGAAGTATATTTATAACCCATTTCGATGGAATTTACAAGGGAACTGTACGCTTTTCCGCCTGATTTGCGCCTCGTGCATGGCGTGTTATAATTTAATACATACTGTTATCAGTATTTTGGCAGGAGGTGAGATATGAAAAAGGCATTAGCTTTCGCGGCGGCCCTTGGCGCGGCCTTGCTGTTTGGCGCCGCGTATGCCGCGTATAATGATATGCCGGGCAGCAGCGACACGAGCAGCGGCTCGTCAGGCTATAGCTCGGACGTCTCGTCGGCAAAACCGCAGGCGGGAGAGAAAATGACACTGGAGGGCTTCCTAATCGACACCAAGTGCGCCTCAGGCAAGGAGGCTAAGATGGCTGAGAAGAACGCTGAACAGTCAGGCACTTTCAGCGAGTTCGTCAAGAGCCATTCAAAGGAATGCGTCCTGACCTGCAAGGCGGGCGGATGCAGCCTGTACTCCCAGGGGAGGCTCTGGAAGCTCGATAAGGAGTCCAATAACACGATAATATCCTTCCTGAGGCAGCCGGGCAGCATGCTCCATGTCAAGGCTGACATCGTCCGCAGTTCCGGAGACAAGGTAAGGATAACCGATATCCACAATGCAATGTAACGTACAAAAAACCCGAAGCCCCGGCTCTGCCGGGGCTTTTTTTATGGTTTTTTATTTGACATCGGCATGGCAGTGATTTAATATAAGTTTTTCAACAAGATAAGATAACAAATGAGACAAGAGGTCCCGGCATGGGCCAGGAAAAAGTATAACTTAGGCGACCTTGCGAAGGTAAAGCTCAAGCTTAGGGAGCTGAACCTCAATACCGTATGCGAATCGGCAAGGTGCCCGAACATCGGGGAGTGCTTTAGTAAACCTACCGCTACCTTCATGATACTGGGCGGCACCTGCACAAGGAGATGCGGGTTCTGCTCAGTCGGGAAGGGCGTCCCCGAGGACATCGACCCGCAAGAGCCTGGGAATATAGCCAGGGCGGTCGGGCTTTTAGGGCTCAGGCACGCAGTGATTACCTCCGTAACCAGGGACGACCTCATAGACGGGGGCGCTGGTCAGTTCGCGGCCGTAGTCAGGGCGCTTAGGGAGAAATTCCCTGACCTTGTAATCGAGGTGCTGACCCCGGATTTCAGGGGCTCGGATGACGCGCTGAGGACGGTGACGGATGCGGGGCCGGGGATATTCAACCACAACGTCGAGACGGTCCCCAGGCTGTACAAAAAGGTGAGGCCGCAGGCGGTATACGAGCGCTCTTTGAATGTCCTGAAGCGCGCTAAGGAGATGGCGCCGGGGATTTATACGAAGTCCGGGCTTATGGCCGGGCTTGGCGAGGCAGAGGACGAGGTGATGAACGTTATGAGGGACCTCCGGAGCGCCGGATGCGACCTCCTTACAATCGGGCAATATTTGCGGCCTACCAAGGAGAACCTGGAGGTCGCCGAGCACGTCAGGCCGGAGGTCTTCGATAAATATGCGGCCGCGGCCAGGGAGATGGGTTTCGTATCCGTGGCGTCCGCGCCGTTTGTCAGAAGCTCTTATAACGCGGAAGAAGTCTTCGGGGCAGTTATAAAGTAAATAAAGATTAAAGTCGGAGGGAAGATGTACGAGTTCCAGAGGATAAAAAGGCTCCCGCCTTACGTATTCGCAATAGTTAACCAGATGAAGATGGAGGCCAGGAAAAGAGGCGAGGACATAATAGATTTCGGCATGGGCAACCCCGACATGGGCACTCCCCAGCACATCGTGGACAAACTGGTCGAGTCCGCGTATAACCCGCGGAACCACCGCTACTCCGCCAGCCGCGGGATACCGAAGCTCCGTTCCGCGATAACCGACTGGTACAAGCGCCGCTACGACGTGGAACTAGACCCGGACACCGAGGCCATAGCCACGATGGGCGCCAAGGAGGGCCTGTCCCACCTTGCGCTCGCCACCATAGAGCCGGGCGACATAGTCCTCTGCCCATCTCCTGCCTACCCGATACACCCGTATTCCGTGGTAATCGCGGGCGGCGAGGTGAGGCATATCCCGCTAAGAAGGGACTCGGACTTTTTCGCGGACATGCTCTCCGCGTTCAGGCAGGCATGGCCCGCGCCCAAGATGCTTATAATCAGCTTCCCCAACAACCCGACCACAGCGGTGGCGGACCTCGAGTTCTTCCAGCGGGTGGTAGACTTCGCGAAGGAGCATAACGTAATCGTCGTGCACGACCTGGCGTATGCGGACCTGGTCTTCGACGGGTACGAGGCCCCGAGCTTCCTCCAGGCGAAGGGCGCGAAGGACGTCGGCGTGGAGTTCTTCTCGCTCTCGAAGAGCTACAACATGCCCGGCTGGCGCGTGGGCTTCTGCGTAGGGAACCCCGAGATTGTGGGCGCACTCACCAAGATAAAGAGCTACCTCGACTACGGGATGTTCCAGCCCATACAGATTGCGGCCATCGCCGCCTTGAACGGGCCGCAGGAGTGCGTGGCGGAGATTTGCGAGACGTATAGGGCCAGGCGGGACTGCCTTGTGGATGGCCTCGCCAAGGTGGGCTGGGAGATACCGAAGCCCCAGGCAACAATGTTCGTCTGGGCCAGGATACCGGATAAGTTCAGGCATATGGGCTCGCTCGAGTTCTCCAAGATGCTGATATCCGAGGCGAAGGTCGCGGTATCGCCCGGCATCGGCTTCGGCGAGTACGGCGAGGGCCGCGTCCGATTCGCGTTAATCGAGAACGAGCACAGGACAAGGCAGGCAATAAAAGGCATAAAGAAAGTGCTGGGGGAATGAAGAAATCCCAAATTAACATCGGCCTAATCGGCCTCGGCACCGTCGGCTCCGGCGTGGTGAAACTCATCCGGCAGAACAAAGACGTAATCGCGAGGCGGCTGGGCGTACCCGTCGAGCTTAAACGGGCTGCGGATTTGGACTCCTCTCGCGCAAAGGCGCTGAAGCTCGGCAAGTCCGTATATACGAAGAACGCCTACGATGTGATAAAAG
>JBEKYB010000263.1:0-3071 GCA_049511435.1 Nitrospirota bacterium
CGCCGCGGAGGTATTCTGCTCCGAGCCTGGCTCGCCCGTACCTTTGACACCGTCCGGCGAGTCCCCGGTCTCGAACCCGCCCGAATAATCCCACTGATGTGATTTCACATTTTAAACAGCCGGCCGCCAGGCCGGCTGTTTCATTTCCTTGAGCTTTTATCCCGCTTGTGCTTATAATAGAAAAAGAGTTTCTCAAAAAAGATATATGAAGAAAACCGACGCATTGAAAGATCTGCCCTTCCCGCTAAGGGTATACAGGCAGGTCCCGGACGACAGCGGCCACGGCTTCCTCGTGAAATTCGCAGTCTTCCTCAAGGACAGGCCTGGCTCCCTGGCGGATTTCTCCTCGCTCATCGCGCGCTCCGGCGGCAACATCAGCATATTCCACTATGACCGTTCCACGGACAGCAGCCGAGTGGTTGTCGAGGTAGAGGCGGCGCGTGTGGAGGACGTACATGATCTCGCGGTTTCTCTTGCCGGGAGAAAATACGCATTTGAGAGGAAAGGGCCGCTGAGTGACGAGGTAAGCGTTACAAGTCCGGAGAACATCCTGGAGATAAAGGTGCGTTTAAGGAACGAGCCCGGTACGCTGGCGGCGCTGGCAAGGCTCTTGAAGGGCCACAAGGCGAATGTAATGTACATGCTCTACGACGGCGACATAGACCCGGAGGTCTCGGACATCGCCCTTGCGACCAAAGGCCCGGAAGAGATAGACGGCATCCTCGATACTCTCAACGGCAAAGGCTACCATTACCGGGTGGTTTACAGGGGCTCCGAAGGCGAGAAGGTCGAAAATATCATCGGCTTAAAGGCGGTGGAAAAGTTCTATATGAGGCTCCTGAAGCTCCTGGACAAAAAGGATGTGAGCGAGATGAGGAAGCTAGTCGATTCCTCCCGCGAAATATACGGCAACCTCGTCAAGTTCTATTCCGAGGCCGGGAACAACCTTGAGTCCGCGGACGTGTTCGAGAAGGTGCTGACGCTTGCGTCAATGTCCAGGAGCAGGCTCGGCCAGAGGTTCAGGGCGACCGAGATGTCGCCGCTTGAGCCGGCCCCCGGTGTGCGGCTGCACGGGTTCCGGATGCCGACCAGCGAGAACATCTACGTGTTTGAAAATGACGGCGACTTGACGATGGTGGATTCCGGCTACGGCATCTATTACCGGGACATAAAGAGGCTCATGGCAAGGAAAGGGCTTGACGCTTCCCGTGTCCGCAGGATATTCGTCACCCATGCCGACGCCGACCATGCCGGGACGTCGGGTTACTTTACGGAGGAGTTCGGGTCGGAGGTTTTCATGCACCCCGACAGCCGGGGGGTCATCTCAAGCGGCAACCGAGCCCACGGCACGGGGGGCAGGCTGGCCAGGCTCAACAAGTACTACACCAGGCTGATAAACACGTTCACCGAGTGCCGGTTCCCCGGTAAAATAAATTACTTCAAGACGAAACCGACGGGCAGCCTGGGCGGGTTCGATATAATCGATTCATTCGCCGTGGGCGGTTTGAAGTTCTCTGTGCTGTCAAGCCGCGGCGGGCATATACCCGGACACGTGTTCTTCGTGGAGCCTTCGCTCGGGCTCGTATTCGCGTCCGACTACATGATAAACATCGCGAGCCTGTCCGAAGAGGAGAAAGGGAGTCTGGGCGTTTATAAATACCTTCTCACCAACCCGAACAGCAACCATGAAATATTCAAGGAAGAGGTTGCCGCGCTGAAGGAAATTATCTCGTCACTGGACGCAGGACTCAGGAGGCAGGGCTTAAATGCGCTGGTTTTCCCGGGCCATGGGGACTACTACGCCTTCGCCGGCAGGTAATCAGCCGAGGCTGAAATCCACCAGGATGCTTTCAGGCGGCGGGGATGTAAAGGGTGAAGGAGCTGCCGCGGCCTACGGAGCTTGTGAGCGTTACCCGGCCCCCATAGGTTTCTACGACTGCCTTCACAATGTAGAGGCCCAGGCCGCTGCCCTTTAACCCGTTGGCCCTGACGGCGGCGCAACGGTAAAATTTTTCAAATATCCTTTCCCGCTCCTCGTCGGGGATTCCGGCGCCGGTGTCGGAGACGGTTATCCTGATGGACCTCCTGTTCTCTTCCACGGTCAGGGATGCGCTCAGGGTTACGCTTCCGCCGTCAACGGTATAACAGAAGGCATTGCGCACGAGGTTGTATACCGCCCTGAAGAGGAAGTTCCTGTCTATGGCCGCTTCCGGCAGGCCGGGCTCCGTTTCGATGATGAAGGACATCTTCCTGCTCGCCGCTGTGACGGCGAATTCCCGGTCAATTTCTGCTAATACCTCCGCCACGTCGGCTCTATCCTGCCTGGACGAAGGCTTTCCGGACTCTAGTTGCGAAAGCATGAGGAAGTCTTCCATCATATTGATTATTTTTTTGCTGCTGCCATGGATGTTGTGGAGCATGCCAACGGTGTCCGGGTCCAGGTTGTTCTGTGCGTTCTCCAGTATCATCAAGGTATACCCCTGGATTGCGGTGAGCGGCGACCTCAGGTCGTGCGTGATCATGGCGTAGAGGTCGGCCTTCTGCTGCTCGAGCTCCTTTCGGACGGTAATATCCCGGACGATGCAGACAATCCAGCCGTCTTCGAGCATTGCTAGGGATATCTCCTGCGGGAACAGGCTCCCGTCCTTCCGTTTGCCCATGCTCTCGCCACGCCACCGCCCTTCCTTCATTAACCTGGGCATTACCTCTTGCTCTATCCGGGCGGTTTCCTTCTCGTCGTAAAGCACGCGCCACGACCGGCCTATCAGCTCCTGCGGGTGGCTATAGCCGTAGACCTCTGCATGGGCGCGGTTGAGGTAGGTGTAGTTGCCCTGCCTATCGGAGATAGCCATGCCGTCCATGGACGCCTCCATCGCTGAGAGCTGCTTGCTGATCTTTTCCTCCGCGAGCCTGTTCTCCTCGATTATCTTCGACTTCAGCTTCTCGGCCTGTCTTTGCCTTACGGCCTGCTCGATGGAGTTGATTATCCGGGTGAAATGGGCGAAGCCTATTTCCTTGGTGAAGTAATCGAAGGCCCCCTGCTTGAAGGCCTCGCGGGCAAGCTCCTCGTT
>JBEKYB010000264.1:0-3068 GCA_049511435.1 Nitrospirota bacterium
CGACCATTTTATAGATAAATTCAACATCCGACTGCAACTGCGGGTTTCGCTCCGGGTGTGCGATAATCGGGACCAGTCCCGCCCCGGAAAGCGATTCCAGGAAACCCAGGACGTCTTCCGGCCTGAAATAGGGCGGCAATTCAAGAAGTATATACCGGGTGGAGTTTATGGTGCAGTATTTACGGCCGACGATGCCTTTTAGCGTCTTTTCGCATATGGCTATTTCCGAGCCGGGATAGACCTGGACCGGAATGTCTCCGGCCCTGTCCTTAAGCTCCGCTACGAGCGACAGGACTTTTTCGGCAGTATTGTCGTAGTGCCCCGGCACGACATGCGGCGTGGCGGCCACGCCCTTTATCCCGGCCTCGGCCGCAAGCCTCAGAATGCGGACGGCCCCTTCGAAGTCTCTGGGGCCGTCGTCGATCCCGGGAAGGACGTGGCAGTGTAGGTCTATCATCTTTTTTTGACGGGGCGCTTCGGAGGAGCCGCTTTTTCGCCGGAGCCCGGGTCCTCCAGCCCGAACGCCTTGTGCAGGGCCCTGACGGCCAGTTCAGTGTACTTGTGGCCGATGACGCAGGATACCTTTATCTCGGAGGTGCTTATCATCATTATGTTTATGCCCTCGGCCGCAAGCGTGGAGAACATCTTCGCAGCCACTCCCGAATGGGAGCGCATGCCGACGCCGATTATGGAGACCTTGGAAATATCCTCGTTTACTATAACCTCGCCGGCGCCTATCGCCTTCGACGCCTTTTTTATGATGGGCAGCGACTTCTTCAGGTCCGTCTTCGTGACGGTGAAAGATATGTCGGTGAATCCGTCCTTGCTGACGTTCTGGATGATCATGTCCACTATCAACTTCGCGTCAGCGATATTGCTGAAGAGCCTCGCCGCCACGCCCGGCTTGTCCGGCACACGGGAGAGCGTTACCTTCGCCTGGTTCTTGTCGTATGCGACACCGGCCACCACCACTTTTTCCATCGCCTTGTCCTCCCTCGTTACCAGCGTGCCCGGCACATCATGGAAACTTGAAAGCACCCTGACGGGCACGTTGTATTTCTTCGCGAACTCAACCGAGCGCGCCTGCAGCACCTTCGCGCCCAGGCTCGCCATCTCGAGCATCTCGTCGTACGATATCCTGTCGAGCTTACGGGCCTGCGGGACGATACCCGGGTCGGTGGTGTACACGCCGTCCACGTCCGTGTATATGTCGCAGAAATCGGCCTTCAGCGCGGCCGCGACGGCGACTGCCGTCAGGTCGGACCCTCCCCGGCCGAGCGTGGTGACGTCGGAGTCCTCAGTAATGCCCTGGAAGCCCGCGACCACTACCGCCTTCCCGGCGGCAAGCGCCTCCGTTATGCGACCCGCATCTATATTTTTTATCCTCGCCTTCGTGTGCGCGTTGTCCGTTATTATGCCGGACTGCCTGCCGGTGAGGGAGACCGCGTCCACGCCCAGGTCGTGCAGCGCCATCGCAAGGAGCGCTATCGTCACGCGCTCGCCCGTGGACAGCAGCATGTCCATCTCGCGCTCGTCCGGGTTGTCAGATAGTTCTTGCGCGAGTTTTATTAGCTTATCCGTCTCTCCGCTCATGGCCGATACGACCACGACCACATCGTTGCCGGCCTTTTTTGTAGCGAGCACCTTCTTGGCGACGTTCTTTATGCGCTCGATATTCCCCACTGAAGTCCCGCCGTATTTCTGCACTATCAGGCTCAACTTTAGTATCCCCCCTTTATAAGGTATTCCATCAGCTTCCACCCTTCATCGAAGAAGAGTCTTGACCCTGCGGCCTTTTTTTCGGTGTATTCGATGCCGCTGCCGCCGTCTTTTTCGGCCCAGGGCTCCCATACGGCAAAAGGCACCGGGTCGTCCACATGGCTTTTTATGGCGACCGGCGTCGGGTGGTCGGGCATTACCAGAACGCGGCAGTCTTTCCTTCCTTCCAGCTCCCGCATAACCGTGCCGACCACCTTGCTGTCAAAGTCCTCAATGGCCCTTAACTTGTGCTCCACGTTCCCGCCGTGACCCGCTTCGTCCGGCGCCTCGACATGGACATACACGAGGCCGGAACCCTCGAGCGCCGCAAGCGCGGCGTTTGCCTTTCCCTCATAGTCCGTATCGATATAACCCGTCGCGCCAGGTACGTCGATTACCCTGAACCCCAGGATGGAACCGATGCCCTTCATGAGGTCAACGGCGGAAATCATCGCGCCCTCGATGCCGTATTTCTCCCTGAACGAAGGTAGTGACGGCTTTTTGCCCTGGCCCCAGAGCCAGATGCTGTTTGCGGCGGGCAGGCCCTGGGATACCCGTGTTTTGTTGACCTCGTGGCCCTCAAGCACCTCCATTGAGCGCCTCATCAGGTCTATCAGGAACTCGGAGCTCTCCCCGACAGGCATCTTGTCCGCGATCTCACGCCCGGTTATATCGTGCGGCGGGACGCATTCCACCTTGTCGTCGCCCCCGCGCCAAACCATCAGATGACGGTAGCTCACGCCGGGATAAAAGTTGAGGTTTTCCCCGCCGAGCCGTACGTCCACCTGCTCGACCAGCGGCCTTGCCTCGTCGGTCGTTATATGGCCTGCCGAAAAATCCTCCATGAAGCACCGGCGGCAGAACTTCCTGCCTTCATCCGTCCTGTCCATGACGCGGATTGTGACGAGGTTGCAGCGGAATGCGACATCGTCCGGCCCAAGCTCTACGCCCATCGAGGCCGCCTCGAGCGGGGCGCGGCCCGTATAATATTTCTTCGGGTCGTATCCCAGCACGGAGAGGTTCGCGACGTCAGACCCCGGCGGCATGCCCGGGGGCACGGTCCTCGCGAGGCCAATCTTGCCGTACCGCGCCATGCGGTCCATATTAGGCGTTTTAGCGTATTCAAGCGTGGTCTTCCCCCCCAGTTCGCTGAGGGGGTACCCCGCCATCCCGTCGCCCAGAAGAATTATATACTTCATTGCCGCGCCCCGGCCTTCATCAAAAGCCCCGCCGCGTCGTCATGCTTCTTCGCCTTCGCGAAAGCGAGCGCGGTATTGCCGAACCTGTCCAGCGCCTTTACGTTCGCGCCA
>JBEKYB010000265.1:0-3046 GCA_049511435.1 Nitrospirota bacterium
ATCGGGCGTATCCGATGACCCTGGCGCCTGGTCAGCCGGCGGCTTCCTTGCCTTTTTCGGCGGCCTCTTCCGCGCTCCGCCTGCCCATCTCGAACATGCTGCTGGTCATCCTCTTGCCGATGTCAACCTGCCTGTCCAGGGTGTGCCGCCATGCCTCCTGCATCCGCATGACCTCGTCCGTGAAGAGCTTCGAGGAGTTGACCATCGTCTCCACCACGGTATTATAGGCGTTGAATGCCTGCCGCTGGGACGGGTCCGATTCCGAGCCGGGCTGGGAACATAACGGACGGAGGAAAGCGTCCTGCATCTTCCTTGCGGAATCGGTAATATTATTCAGCAGCTCCTGCTGGCCCTTCATCACGGACTCCATGAACTCCCTCTGGGACTGTATCCATGCGTCGAATATTTCAGTCTCCCTTGCCATTTTTTCACCTCCGGTTGGTTGCGGTCATTTCAATTCCTTAAAGAGGTCAAAGAAGTTCCTCGATATGTCCTTGTTCATCTCGAACTGCTTGTCTATTATTGTCCCCCATATCTCCTGGGCCTTGTCGCCGGCCTCCGTGAATATGCTTTCCTGGAGCTGCCGGACCGTCTCCCTCAGGAAGTCTATCTCCCTTTTCTGCCGCTCGTTGTCCTTGATTACTTCCTCGTATTTATAATGAGGCACAAAGCCTAGCACTATGTAGAAGTCTATCATCTTCTCAAAAATCTGGGCGGCATCGGGGAAGGAGTCCGTGATGGGGCTCACGCTCCACAGCCTCTTGGCAGACTCGATCCCCTCAACCTGCATCTTCACAAAGAAGTCGAAGAAACTCTTCTTGAAAAGCGGGTTCGAGAACATGTCCAGCATTTTCTTTATCGTGTCTTCACTGTACATAAAAGGGCCTCCCTTTATATGGTCCGCCGCCTGCCGCGCCGTGCACTAATCAGTATAGCCCGCCGCCCGGATTTGTCAAAGTCTCACACTGTTGCCGTAATTAAGAAATATCGCTGCCAAGCGATTTGTGCATGTCACAAACACAGAGTATACTATCTGCAAGAATAAAAATCAAAGCGGCGGAGGAAGGGCAAAATGGACATCGGAGGGAAGAAGATTATCATCACCGGCGGCGGCAGGGGCATGGGCAGGAGGTTCGCCCTCCACCTGAAAAAACTGGGCGCCGACCCGTTCGTGCTGGATGTCGTGCAGCAGAATCTTGACGAACTGATGTCCGAGGCCGGGATACCGGGCAGGGTCGTGGACGTCAGCAGCGAGGACCAGGTCGCGGCGTTCTTTGAGGACTACGCCAGGGAAAGCGGCGCCCCGGACGTGCTTGTCAATAACGCCGGCATAACGGCAGATGCGCTCTTCATTAAGAAGAAGGGCGATGCGGAAATAATAAAATTCCCCCTCGAGAACTGCACGCGGGTGATAAACATCAACCTCATCGGGTCCTTCCTGTGCGCGAGGGAGGCCGCTTACCATATGATAAAGAAGGGTGTAAAGGGCGTGATTGTGAACATATCCTCGATATCGCGCGCGGGCAATGTCGGGCAGACAAACTACTCTGCGTCCAAATCGGCGGTGGACGCTATGACCGTCACCTGGGCGAAGGAGCTCGCAAAATACGGCATCCGCATCGGCGCCATAGCGCCCGGGTATATCAATACGGAGATGGTGGCGAAGATAAGGCCGGACATGCTGGACAAAATAATCCAGAACATCCCCCTCGGGCGGCTTGGCGAGATGGACGAGATCGCCCTGACCGTGGAGTTCATCATAAGGAACGACTTCTTCACGGGCAGAGTGGTCGAGGTTGACGGCGGAATGAGGATATGAGGGAAGGCCGCTTGCGAGGTTTGCGCGATTTTTAAAACACGGTTATACTTTCTTCATCTTTCACCGAAGGAGGTATGGCCATGGAAATTTCAGGCAAAAAAGTAATTATTACCGGCGGCGGGAGAGGACTTGGAAGGAACTTCGCGATATCGTTCAAGAAGCTTGAGGCCCGGCCTTACGTCATATGTCTTACCCAGGAGAACGTGGACGCTATAAAGAGTGAGTACGGCATACCGGGAAGGGTTGTGGACGTGGGCAGCGAGCCGCAGGTAGTCGAGTTCTTCGATAGCTATGTAGAAGAAAACGGCGTTCCGGACATAGTCGTCAACAATGCGGGCACGACGGCGGACGCGCTCTTCATAAAGAAGAAGGGAGACGAGGTGACCAAGTTCCCGCTTACGAGCTGGGAAAAAGTGATAGGCGTAAACCTCACCGGCGTGTTCCTCTGCGCCAGGGAGGCCGCGTACCACATGGTGAAACACGGCGTAAAGGGGCTCATAATCAATATATCGTCGGTGAGCCGGGCGGGTAACTTAGGACAGACGAATTACTCGGCGGCGAAGTCCGCAGTGGACGCCATGACCGTGACATGGGCCAAGGAGCTCTCCAGGTTCGGGATCAGGGTAGGCGCCATCGCGCCCGGTTACATCAATACCGACATGGTCGCGGGCGTAAGGCCGGACGTGCTCGAGAAGGTGATCCAGAACATCCCGGCCGGAAGGCTCGGCGAGACGACCGAGATAACCGAGGCATTGAATTTTGTAGTCAGGAACGATTTCTTCACCGGAAGGGTACTAGAGGTGGACGGCGGTATGAGAATATAGTATTGAACGTAGTATTCCATTGGGGCTATAATGTTCTAGAGAATTATTATTATTCTCATTTAGGCCCGGATAATGGGCAGTTAAGCAAAAAAACAAGGTAAAGAGGAGTAGATCCCGATGGAAGCATACATAACAGGTGGCGTAAGGACAGCCGTAGGCCGCTTCAAAGGCTCGCTCTCGTCCTATAGCGCGACGGAACTCGGCACCGCTGTGATAAAGGACCTCCTAAGGCGGACGGCCATAAAGCCGGAGGAGGTAAGCGAGGTAATAATGGGCAACGTGATACAGGCCGGGCTGGGCCAAAACCCCGCCCGGCAGTCGGCCATCCTTGCCGGCCTTCCGGAGAACATACCGGCGTTCACGGTAAATAAGGTCTGCGGCTCGGGCCTTAAGTCCGTTGCTC
>JBEKYB010000266.1:0-3008 GCA_049511435.1 Nitrospirota bacterium
AATCCAGTCCCTCCGATAGTCCCGGCACCGACAACGGCAGAGAAGGCCTCTGCCTGCTTTTAGCCTCTTCCTCAAACTTCTTAATCATTTCCTGCATTTTCCTGCTCGAGTCCTCAAGCTCCCCGGCCATCGCCTCGTACGCCCCCTTCTGCTCCCTTATCGAGGCGAGGAGCGTCTTCTTTCTGGCCTCCTCGGCCTGGACCTTGGCGGCCTCGGCGTCCCGCGCGGTGCGGATGCCGCTCCAGCGGTCGTGCTGCTCCTTCAGTTTTTCGCTGTAGTGCGACAGGTCGGTTATGTCCACCTGATAACCGTCCATGAGGCTCTTGTCGCGCCTGGATATGGCGGAGAGGTACTTATAGCGCTTGAGCATGGCGTCGTAGTCGCCGGACGCAAGGACGACCCAAGGGCCGCCCGCCCGGTCTGTTATGTACATTGCCCTGAGGCGCTGGGCAAGGTCCGATTCCTTGTTCTTCGCCTTCGCCCTGTAATCCTCCATCTCGGCCTGGGTCGTGTTCATCCCCCTGGTGACCTCTGCAAGCCCGGCTTCAAGTCTCCTCACCTCGGCCCGCTTCAGGGCCAGGCTTTGGTCCATGTTCTCTATCTGAGAAAGCACCGAGCGCTCCTTCTTGGCGGTCTCCTTCTCCTTCTTCTTGACGCCCTTGAGCTCCTCCTGGATGCGCTTCAGCTCCTCGCGGGACGGGGAGCGCTTTTCCGCGGCGGAGGCGGGCATGTTAAAAAAAGAAAGGGATATGGCTGCCAGGATTGATACTATTAGAGCGGATTTCAGCTTACTCATAGACATACTGGGATTTTAGCAGGATAGGCGGCCTAGGGCAAGGGAGAAATCCTGTGGTATAATCTTTGTAAAGATAAAAGGAGGTGCTAATGGATATCCAGCCCATAGTCCAGACAATTACCGAACGTCTTCAGAACAGCGCGTCAGTCAAGACAATTTACGGTGAACCGATATCTGCCGGAGGGCGGACGATAATACCGGTTGCCAAGATAGCTTACGGTTTCGGCGGCGGCTCACATGGAGGCGAAAATGCGGATTCCGGAGGGGGCGGTGGCGTCGCGGCGAAGCCGGTGGGCGTGCTGGAGGTGACCCCAGAAACTACCAGGTATATTTCGCTCGGCATGGAAAAGACGATAATCGGCGCGGTGGTGGCGGGTGTCTTTTTGGGATTGCTGCTTGGGAAACGGCTACATAGACAGTAAAGCTACCCAAGCGCTCTCTTTATATACTCGGCCAGTTTTTCCGCCGCCTCAGCTTCTCCCAGCTTGTCGCACTCTATTAACAGCTCGGGCTTGAGCGGCTCCTCGTAGGGCATGTTAACGCCTGGCACGGGCCAGCCCGCCTCCGCTTTTTTATAGATGCCTGAGGGCGCAAACCCGCCCACCCTGCGGCCTTCGCGCTCACGGCAGACGCCTATCGGACATTTTACATATATTTCGTGGAAATTGGGGATGAGTTCCCGCGCCTTGTCGCGCCAGCGACGCATGTTGGCCGTGGCGTCGATGATGACGTCCTTGCCCTCGCGGGTCAGGACAAGGGCCGTGTATACGAGGCCCAGGTAAAGATGCTCCCTCTCGTCTTCGGAATAGGACGGGGCGGGAATGACAACTTTGCGCATCTCGTCCATCTGGAGGTGGACGAGTCCCGGCATCCGTCCCTTGACCGAAAGCGCAAGGGTCGTCTTGCCGGAACCGGGCAGTCCGGTCAGCCAGAAGGCCGCCCCCGCGGGCATTACTTCTTTTTGGGAGCCGGGTTCTTCTTCGCTGCCTCTATCGCCTCACGCTTTTTAGCCTTTACCATCTTCTCCCGCCTGTGTTGGCGTCTTTTCAGTTCCCTGTCTTTTTCGCGCATATAAGCCTCCTTTGATGCCGGTATATTACCGGATTATAAAAAAACGGCGCCGTATTGTAAAGCGCCTTTTAGAGCCTCTTGCCCATGTAGCCCCTGGGCGTAACGATATATTCCAGAAAGCGGCGGCTCTGCGAGTTCCCGATGATGACTATGGTCGTCATGTCCACCTCCTCGGGCGGCACCTGGCCGAGGGTGGTAATTATGATTTTCTCGCCCTCGCGTGTCGAGTCCTTAACGATTCCGGCCGGGGTATCGCTTGCCCTGGACTCCCGGATTATCCCGAGCGCTTTCGTCAGATTGTCCGGCCTGCCCTTGCTCCTGGGGTTGTAGAGAGCAATGACGAAATCAGCTCCCGCCGCGGCCTTTAGCCTACCCGCTATCACCTCCCACGGCGTGAGCAGGTCGGAGAGCGATATAACGGCAAAGTCGTGCATCAGCGGTGCGCCTATGGACGCGGCGGCGGAACATACCGCGGGCACGCCGGGGATAATATCCAAATCAAAGGGGAGCGCCGAGGCTTCCGCCCGCAGTATCTCCAGGACAAGCCCGGCCATCCCGTATATGCCGGGGTCGCCGCTTGAGACCAACGCCACGTTCCTGCCCGAAGACGCCAGGCGTATCGCCTCCCTGCAGCGCTCGGCCTCGGCCGTCATGCCGGTGGATACGACGTCCTTGCCCGTAAGCAGGGGCTTAATCAGCCTGATGTACGTGCTGTACCCGACCACGGTATCGGACTTATCAAGAGCGGCCCTCGCCCTCATTGTCATGTCGAGGACGGCGCCCGGCCCGATGCCGATTATGCTAAGGCCGCCTCGGCAACCGCGATCGTCACGTTCCTTGATTTTTTCTTCGGCACCAGGAGCGTCTCCACCCCCGCCGACAGCAGGGCCGCCGGTTCGCATACTCCATATACCCCCATGTTCCTGAAAACTTTTTCCGATGGCCCCGATGGAGTAGCCGCGGACAGCAGCCTCTCCCCCGGAATAAACTCTATGTCAAGGTTCCTGTCTTTTGCGAATTTTTCCAGTCCGGGCTCGCCCCGCTTGTCCAATATCGAGGCGATGTTCCTAACTGCTAGCGGGGAAAGCCCGTTCTCGTCCAGGGTCTTCCTAAAAAGGTTTTCTATCTCCTTCTCAGAGGC
>JBEKYB010000267.1:0-2967 GCA_049511435.1 Nitrospirota bacterium
CGCGGCGTCCTCCAGAGTATCATTGACAAGGCCGGGGACGGCGCCTTCTTCGTCTCGGCGACAAAGGGCATCGAAAACGATACGCTCATGACCATGGGCGAGGTCATGGAGGACGTCCTGCCGAAAAAATTCCACGGCCGCCTGGCCTTTATCTCTGGCCCTAGCTTCGCGAAGGAAGTGATTAAAAAGATGCCGACAGCCGTCTCCGTAGCCTCGCATGACCCGGCGGCCGCCAAACGCATTCAGGAGGCGTTCAACACCGAATACTTCCGCGTATACACCAACCCGGACATCATGGGCGTGGAGCTGGGTGGAGCTCTTAAAAACGTAATCGCAATCGCGGCGGGCTGCTCGGACGGCCTGGGCTTCGGGCACAATACACGCGCCGCACTCATCACCCGCGGCTTAGCCGAAATAGCCCGGCTCGGCATGGCAATGGGCGCGAACCCGCTGACGTTCTCCGGGCTCTCCGGTATGGGCGACCTTGTGCTTACTTGCACCGGCGAGCTGTCCAGGAACAGGACTGTCGGCTATAAGCTGGGGCAGGGCATAAAGCTTAAGGAAATACTGGATGAGATGAAGATGGTGGCCGAGGGCGTCAAGACCACCAAGGCCGCGTACGGCCTTTCAAAGAAGCACGGGGTGACGATGCCCATAACGGAACAGGTATACAGCCTCCTGTATGAAGGCAAGGGGCCAAAGCAGGTAGTGCGCGAACTGATGACCCGCGACCTTAAGAGCGAGCAGGGATGAACATCGAGAGCCTCAGAAAACTGCTCATGGAGGTCCAGGACGGCGGCATGGACATCGAGTCGGCGCTGGACGCCCTCAAGCGTCTGCCTTACGAGGACATCGAGTTCGCGGTAATCGACCACCACCGGCACCTGAGACAGGGCGCGCCGGAGGTAATCTACTGCGAGGGCAAGACCGTGCCGCAGGTGCGTGCTATCGCAGAACGGATGCTGGTCTCGGGCTCCGACGTCCTGGCGACCCGGGCCGACAAGGAGGTTTACAAGGCCCTCAAAGCACTGAACAAACGCGCGAAGTTCCATGAGCAGGCCAGGGCGGTCGTTATAGAGCACCGCAAGAAACCTCCTACGGAAGGCGTGGTACTGGTAATCTCGGCTGGCACGACTGACATACCGGTAGCGGAAGAAGCTGCGGTTACGGCCGGGACTATGGGCAGCACGGTCGAGACCCTTTACGACGTCGGGGTATCCGGGATACATCGGCTCTTCAGCAAAAAGGAGAGTATTTTCGCGGCCCGGGTAATAATCGTGGTGGCCGGGATGGACGGTGCGCTCGCCTCGGTCGTGGGGGGCTTAGTGGACAAGCCGGTGATAGCCGTGCCCACCTCCGTCGGCTACGGCGCGGCCTTCGGCGGCGTTGCGGCGCTCCTCAGCATGCTGAACTCCTGCGCGCCCGGCGTGTGCGTCGTCAACATCGACAACGGGTTCGGGGCGGGCGCAATGGCCCACAAGATTAACATATTAGGCGAGAGAAGATAAAACTTAAAAAAATGGCCGATAAAACGGTAAAAACAGCCTATTTTGATTGCTCTTCCGGGGTTTCCGGCGATATGTTCCTGGGGGCGCTACTTGACGCGGGCCTCAGCCTCAACGCCTGGAAGGATGAGGTGGACAAGCTCGGCCTGAAGGGTGTCTCAATAACCAGGAAAAAGGTCAGGAGAGCGGGCATCTCGGGCACTAAGCTGAACATACAGGTTAAGACCTCCCAGCCGCACAGGGACCTCCACGATATAGAAACAATAATATCCAGGTCAAAGATACAGCCGGCCGCCAAGGACAACGCCGTCAAGATTTTCAGAAGGCTCGCCGCCGCCGAGTCAAGGGCCCACGGCGTCAAGGTTTCGGACGTGCACTTCCATGAAGTCGGCGCGGTCGATTCCATCATCGACATAACAGGCTCGGCGATTGCCGTTTTGATGATGGGGATAGACAGGATTATCTCATCGCCCATGAACCTGGGCTCCGGCACCGTAAAGTTCTCGCACGGGACGTTCCCCGTGCCCGCTCCGGCGACGGCGGAGCTTATAAAGGGTTTCCCGGCATACGGCTCGGACACAGCCGCGGAGCTTACTACGCCCACGGGCGCGGCGATAATCACGACCCTTGCGGAAGCCTTCGGGCCGATGCCCTTGATAAGTGTGGCGGCAATTGGCTGCGGCACGGGCGGGAAGGACTTGCCGGACATGCCTAATTTGCTTCGGGTCTTCATCGATGAGCCCCGGGAGGAGTACGGGCGGGACTCCGTAACCCTGATCGAGACCAACATCGACGACATGGACCCGCGGCTCTACGAGTATCTCATGGAGAGGCTTTTCGGAGCGGGGGCACTCGACGTCTGGCTGACGCCCATTATCATGAAGAAATCGCGCCCGGCGATAACTCTTTCAGTCCTTTCTGAAAAAACCGACGCAAAGCCGGTCATAGATATCATAATGCGGGAGACCACAACCTTCGGCCTTCGCATCTCCGAAACGAACCGCGTAAAGCTAGGCCGCGAGATTAGGGAAGTGGAGACCGGACACGGGAAGGTACGCGTAAAGCTCGGTCTTTCCAGGCGGAACATAGTCAAGGCGGTGCCGGAATACGAGGACGTCAAGGCGTTGGCGAAAAAGACCGGGAAACCCGCAAGGGAAATAGCAATTAAGGCGGTAACAAATCTTGCAATAAAGAGGAGTCGTCCATGATGAAGAGACTTTTCGCATGTCTGCTCGTGGCACTGGCGCTTGGACTTAGCGCATCCCCTTCGGGGGCGGAAAGCGCGGCAACGCACAAGAGCGACCAGTTATACCGGCAGGGAGTGGAACTAGGCAAAGCCGGGAAGTTCAAGGAGGCCGAGCAGAAGTTCCGGCAGGCGGTCGAAACCGACCCTAGGAACGCCGACGCATATAACGGCTGGGGTATTGCTCTCTCAAACCAGCGCAGGCAGCTGGAGGCTATC
>JBEKYB010000268.1:0-2959 GCA_049511435.1 Nitrospirota bacterium
GGGCGGCGGCGGGGGGCACCACTAAATGTTCAAGGACTTAGGCGCCATATTCATAGCCTCGGCGATAATCAATAACTTCGTGTTCACCAGGTATTTGGGGCTTTGCATATTCTTTGGGGTCTCGAAGCGCATGGAGACCGCGCTTGGCATGAGCATGACGTTCACGGCCGTCATGGTCATCTCAGCCGCGCTCTCCTGGCTGGTGTATAACCTCATAATGCTGCCGCTTCATATCGGGTTTTTAAAGATCGTCCTGTTCATCGGAATAGTCGCCGGGTTTGTCCAGTTTGCGGATACCGTGCTCAAGAAGCTTAACCCGACGCTTTACTACAAGCTCGGCATATACCTGGTGCTCATCACCACCAACTGCATCATCCTGGCGGTCCCGGTGATAAACTCGGACGAGAAGTATAATTTCATGCAGAGCCTGACCCTGGGACTGGGCTCCGGCGCGGGCTTCTCTCTAGCCCTCATGATCATGGCCAGCATACGGGAAAGGCTGGAGCTTGCTAACATCCCGAAGCCTTTTAGGGGCATGCCGATTGCGTTTATCGTCACCGGCCTAATCGCCCTGGCGTTCCTCGGGTTCTCCGGCATGATTGCGACATAAAGCAGTAGCAATTCTGAATAGCAGATGATATAATTTAATCAATTTGTTTTTTAAATAATATGGGGAGACGGGCGGACATACCTGTAATTTTCAAGTTATCATGGTGAGGTATCCATCTGCCAGGTTTATCGGCGTTGGATGTTTACCGAATGTTATGGTGGCTTGAAAATTATAGGCATGTCTGCCCAAAAAGGATAAAGAATATATGCAGGAAGCTGTAAAGCCCGATATATTGCAGGTGGTAATAAAAAGCCTGGTCTTTATGGGCGGAGTCGGCGCGGTGTTCGGCGCGGGTCTCGCGCTGGCGGCGAAGAAGTTTGCCGTGAAGACTGACCCGAAGGTCGAGGCGGTCCGGGATGTGCTGCCCGGGGCAAACTGCGGGGCCTGCGCCTTCGCGGGCTGCCAGGGTTATGCCGAGGCCGTCGTGGCCGACCCGAACCTCTCGCCCGGCCTGTGCGCGCCGGGCAAGGCGGAAGTCGCCGCGCTTGTCGCCAAGATTACCGGCAAGGTGGCCCCAGAGGTAATCCCGATGGTGGCGACGGTGTTCTGCCGCGGCGACGAGTGCAAGGCGTCCCGCAGGTTCATTTACGAGGGCGTGAAGGACTGCCGCGCCGCGATACTGGTTGCAGGCGGCGACAAGGCCTGCCAGTACGGCTGCCTGGGCTACGGCACGTGCTCCCTCGCCTGCCCGTTCGGCGCCATCACCATGGGTAGCAACAACCTGCCCATAATAGACCGCGAGAAGTGCACCGCGTGCGGCGTGTGCGTCGCAGCCTGCCCAAAGAGCATCATACACCTGACCCCGGCGGCGAAGAAGATCCATATACTGTGCAGCTCGAAGGACAAGGGGCCGGTCGTCAAGAAGGCATGCGAGATAGGCTGCATAGCGTGCGGGCTGTGCGCGAAGGGCTGCCCCGAAGGAGCGATTACCGTAGAAGACAACCTTGCGAAGATAGATTATACGAAATGCGGGCACTGCGAGACCTGCGTGCTCCTCTGCCCCCAGCATACCATACAGGACCAGCTGGACCCCTCCAAAGAGCAGGCTCCTAGGATAAAGCTCCCCAAGAAGGAAACAACGGTTTAAGGTTTTTTTTAATGAGTGGACGCGCCGGAGCCGCTTATGGTCTTGACGAAGACCTCGACTATATCCGGGTCGAACTGGCTGGCTGAGCAGCGCTTGATCTCGGCGACGGCATCATCGAAGGCCAGGGCTTTTCGATAGGGCCTGTCGGAGGTCAGGGCGTCGAAGGTGTCCGCCACGGCCAATATCCTGGCCTCGATCGAGAGCTCAGACCCCTTCTTCTGGTGCGGATATCCTTTCCCGTCGTAGCGCTCGTGGTGCTCGCCCACGATTACCTTCACGTCCTTCAGGAACGTTATCGGGTCGAGGATCTTCTCGCCGATCAGGGGGTGGTCTTTTATTACGTCGTATTCTTCCCCTGTAAGCTTGCCGGTCTTGTTCAGTATGCTCATGGAGATGCCTATCTTGCCGATGTCGTGCAGGACGCCGGCGTGCTGGAGCGCCTGCTTGCGGTCGTCCGGCAGGCCCATCTCTTCCGCCATCATCATGGCGAGGAGCGTGACGCGCTCGGAATGGCCTTTGGAGTACTTGTCTTTGGCTTCGAGAGCGTTGACCAGCGCCCTGACGGTGTCGAAGTAGCTGGAGCGTATGTCGCGGTAGAGGTTGGAGTTCTCGACGGCGATCGCGGCCTGTCCGGCGACGGTCGTCAGAAGGTCAAGGTCGTCCTGGCTGAACGGGTCCCCCGATTTCTTGTTGTTTATGTTCAGTACGCCGATCACCTTGCCCTTGCTGAAGAGCGGCGCGGCGATCAGCGAGCTGGTGGTATACTGCGGGTCGTTCGCTATCTGGAACCGCGGGTCTTTTTCGATATCAACCACCAGCAGGGGCTTGCCTTCGCCCGCCACGTACCCGGAGACTCCCTCGCCGACCCTGACATTCCTGAGCCTTTTCCCGTCAAGCCCTACCGCGAACGCCACCTCCAGCTCCTTTGTGGCATCGTTTATCAGCATGAGCGAGCATATCTCCGCGGTCATCGTCTTCGCCATCGTCGTTACAATCACTTCGATGACGTTGTCCTTGTCCAGTATCGAGTTTAATATGTTCCCGATGCGGTTGACCGTGGTCAGCCTCTCTACCACCTTTTCCAGCTCGTTATTCTTCTGGGCGAGGTCCCGGATTAGCATGGCAATCTGCTCGTTCGCCTCCTCGACCTCCTTGACGCGCCTGGTAAGCTGAAGGTTTACGGTCTCGATTTCCCTCTTGTGGGATATATCGGCCTCGACCTTCATCTTCTCGGACTTTATGCGCTCGGTGATGTCCCGGAC
>JBEKYB010000269.1:0-2935 GCA_049511435.1 Nitrospirota bacterium
CGCAAACATCAGGTGCCCGGTAATCTTCCGTCTCGTGTAGCGCATCCCGCCGTTCATACCCCGCTCACCTTCATGCCCCTGTTCATCCGCCAGAGGAGGAGCTTGGCGAATGTGTTTATGATGATGCTTATGAAGAACAGTATGAGTCCAAGCTCCACGAGCGCCGAGACGTGCATCTTGCTTACCGCCTCCGCGAACTCGTTGGCGAGCGCGCTCGATATGGTATATCCCGGCTCGAAGAGCGAAAGCGAAATCTTGGGCGTATTGCCTATGACCATCGTGACGGCCATGGTCTCTCCGAGCGCGCGGCCATAGCCCAATATAACCGCGCCCAGAATCCCGGAGCGGCTGTACGGCACAACGACCTTCGAAACCACCTCCCAGCGGGTCATCCCGAGCGCCAGGCCGCCCTCACGCTGCGAGTCGGGCACGGTGTACATGACCTCCCTGGAAATTGCCGAGATAGTGGGGACAATCATCCCTGCCACGATTACGCTTGCAGTCAATATGCCGAGTCCCAGGGGATAACCGGTAAAAAAAGGCAGGAAACTGAACCTTCCGAGGAAGGGTTCGACGTAGGTCTGGAATATGGGGGCCAGTACGAAAAGCCCCCATATCCCGTAGACCAGGCTTGGTATCGCCGCAAGGAGTTCTATCACGAAGCCTATCGGCTGCCGAAGCCAGCCCGGGGCAAGCTCGGTAAGGAATATCGCTATGCCGAGGCTCACCGGAAGCGCGAGGAGCAGGGCGAGCGTTGAGGTGTAAAAAGTTCCCCAGATAAAAGGCAGGGCGCCGAAGACTTCCTGCACCGGGTCCCACTGCGTCCCGAGTAGAAATCCGAACCCGAATTTTTTGAAGGAGAGGTCCGAGGCGGAAACAAGCTCATACACAACCAGGCCCCCGATAACGAGGACGATGAGGGAGAAGAGCATGATAAGCCCCTTAAATGCCCTTTCTCCCTCATTATGGCTATTTTCCCGGCCGATTCTCAAAGAGCTTAGCAATTCCTATTTTACTTTCTTTGCGAGGTCGGACAGTATCCTGTCCTTCAGTTTCTCGGGCAGCGGCACATAATCGAGCGACTTTGCGTCGCTGTCGCCGTTCTTGTAGGCCCACTTTATGAAATCCTTGAACGCCGTGAGTTTCTGCTTGTCCTTCCATTCCTTCGGCAACAGCATGAACGTAAAGCCGGCGATCGGGTAGGCATCCTTGCCGGAGGCATAGGTAAACCTGACGTAGTAAGTATCGGGTACCTTCGCGTTCGCGGCCGCGGCAACCGCGGTCTCGATGGACGGGTACAGGTAGTTGCCATCCCTGTTCCTCAGCATGGCGTAGGGCATCTGGTTTTGCAGGGCGTATGCGAGCTCCACGTATCCTATGGCGCCCCTTGTCTGCCTGACCGTGCCCGCCACTCCCTCGTTGCCCTTCCCGCCGATGCCGACCGGCCAGTTTACCGACGTGCCCGAACCGACCTTCTGCTTCCATTCCGGGGACACGTCGCTCAGGAACCAGGTGAAGATGTTGGTGGTCCCGGAGCCGTCTGAGCGATGGGCCACCACAATCGGGAGGTCCGGCATCCTTACGCCCGGATTCTCCGTTGTTATAGATTTGTCGTTCCAGCGGGTTATCTTGCCCAGGTAGATTTCAGCGACTTGTTCGGACGTCAGCTTCAGGCCTTTTTGGACGCCGGGGATATTGTAGACAATTGCCTCAGCGCCCGCCACGGTCGGGAACTGGAACAAATTCGCTTCGGCAAGCTTGTCGCCCGTCAAGGGCGCATCGGAGGCACCGAAGTCAACCGTCCCGGCCTTCACCTGGCTTATGCCGCCGCCGCTTCCTATGGACTGGTAGTTGATCTTCGTGCCGGTCTGCTGCTCATAGGTATAGAACCATTTGGAATAAAGCGGGTAGGGGAATGTGGCCCCCGCCCCGTTGAGCGTCTCCGCGGCAAAAGCCGCCCCGGCGGCCAGTGCAAGCACCGCCAGGGTTACGACGAATAGTTTTTTTATCATGAATATCCTCCCTACAGCAATTATATCACTATTTAGAAGGCTACCTGCAAGTCAACCTTCACAAGGTTCTGGTTCGGGACCGCCTTGCCGCCCGTTACGGGATTGAGGAATGAGCTATACTTGGTCTCGGTCCGCTCGTTATCCAGAACGAACATGACGTACTTGTTCACGTCGTAGCTCACGCCGTATATATAGCGGGTGACTATATCACTGTTCTCAGAGTTCCTGAGTGCAGCGGTTGCGACAGTAGTGGCTGCGATGGGGTCCTCGTCGTGGTTGAATTTGTCATAGCGGCCGAGTATCCGGAGCGGCTTGAGGAACGGCATCCTGGACCAGGCCATCAGGGAGTAGCCGCTGCCCCAGATGTTACGCTGCGTGGCAGGCACCGACGCAGACGAGACATACGAATCCGAGCCCAGCGTCCAGTCGTATTCTCCGCCGACGAAGAAGTCGTCTTCGTATTTGTAGCTGGCGAACGCTACATACCTGTCCATCTCGGTCTGCCGGGTGGACCTGCCTACGTAGCCCCAGCCGGTAAAACTCAGGCCCTTCGTAAACGGGCTGAACGGAAGCGGAGTAATGCTGAGCCTGGCATCGACCGCCTTGTACTTGTTGGTCACGTCGGCGTGGTAGCCGTTGCCGTTTATCACGTCCGCCTGCCAAGTGCCGAAGTTGCCAGGTATGGCGCCCCTGGTGCTTACGCCCAGGTCGGCGGAGGTGATGAAGCCTTCATCCTCTATCATCATCTTGTCGATTACGCGGTACTCCCAGAGAGACTCCTCGTAATCGAGCCATGCCGTCTGAAGCTGGCCCATCCTGATTCCGAGGGACGGGTAAATACCAAGGAAGTTGTGGAAATCGACATAAGCGTACTTAAGCCTGAGCTCCCAGTCCCCGGCGTTCGGCGCTGACGACGTTGTGGT
>JBEKYB010000270.1:0-2924 GCA_049511435.1 Nitrospirota bacterium
CTGCGCTTGCTTAAACTGGGTCAGGAACCCATTTTCAAAAATGTTCACCTCGTTCGTATCGTTGTTGACCCATTGGTGGATAGTGCGGTTGCCGTTATAGCGGATTTCCAGCACGCGCGAACCAAGCTGACGCTGTATGCCGAGGTTCCATGCCGTGGTATAGGGCTGCTGGATGTGCGGGTCGATGCCGGTTACGCCAGGCGAACCGCAACCGGGACAGTTACCCTCGAAAGTGTAGGTGGCCTCAGGAATTGACTTTTGGTAACTCGTGGGGTTTAGGGCAAAGGCCGGCAGCGACTTCGTCGGATCCAAGGCGAGCGAGCCCGCCGGAAAGGAGCGAGAGGACCGGGTCCCCTCCGAAGAGCCATGTCAGGCCCGCGACGGTCGCGAGGAACGTGATGGGGATATGCCAGGTTATATAGCCCTTGTAGATTAGATACGCCGCGCCGAATAGAAGCGCTATGATGGATACCTCTCCAAGCGAGCCGCCCCTGTGGCCCAGGAACATCTGCGCGTACATGTCGTATCGGTCGGTAAAGTGCGTCAGGAGCTTCTGGTAACCTTCCTCCTTCAGTATCCCTAGCGGGGTCGCAGCCGTGGTCGCATCAACCCTCGAGAGCTGAAGGGTCTCGCCCGGCACCGGCCAGGTGGTCATCAGCTTCGGGAAGGACGCCACAAGGAAGGCCCGTCCGATAAGGGCGGGGTTGAAAATGTTGTACCCCAGGCCGCCGAAGAGCTGCTTGGTAATTATAACGGCCACGGCGGCGCCGATGACCGGCAGATAGAGCGGTACTCCGGAGGGGAGGTTCATGCCAAGAAGGAGGCCGGTCAAAAACGCGCTCCCGTCGCCGACGGTCGGCTTCACGCCCATTGCCTTCTGGGTGAACGCCTCGAAGAGCATCGCCGACGCGGTCGAAACAATCAGGACGAGTAGCGCGGGCAGCCCGAAGTAATACACGGAGAGCGCGGCGGCGGGGAAAAGCGTGGCTGACACGGTCCACATTATCCGGCTGACACTTTCCCCGGAGCGGATATGCGGCCCTATCCCCGCGAAGAACTTATGTTGCCCCGCCTCAGCCGATGCTGGCCTTTCAGCCGGATTCTCCATCGGAACCCCTTTTATCAGAATTTCAAACAAGCAAAAAGTAACGTTTTCTTTTGCTACTTTTCTTTTAGCAAAAAAAAAGTAGCGTCCTAGACTTTGACCTTCTTTTTCGCCAGCTCCCGCTTCGCCCATTTGCTGAACTGGACCATCGGCCTGTTCGACGGGCAGACGTAAGAGCATGAGCCGCATTCGAAGCAGTCCAATATCCCGTGCTCCTTGGCCTCCTCGAACTTCCCCTTCTCGATAAGCTGTCCGAGCAGGCTCGGGTTCAGGCCCATCGGGCAGACCCCGATGCACCGGCCGCAGCGGATGCACGGGCTGATGTCCAGGACTCCCGCGTCCTTGCCGGTGAGGGCCACTATGCCGGAGGTCCCTTTTATCACCGGCACACCAAGCCCCGCCTGGGCGACGCCCATCATGGGCCCGCCCATTATCACCTTGGCCGCCTTGTCCGTCAGGCCGCCGCAGTAGTTTACCAGGTCCTCGAACAGCGTGCCGACCCTGACCCGGAGGTTCTTGGGGTATTTTATGCCGGGGCCGGTCACGGTGACGATGCGCTCTATCAATGGCCGCCCGTATCGTACGGCCTCGTAGATGGCGAAGGCCGTGCCGACGTTCTGCACGACTGCGCCCACGTCCATCGGCAGGTGGCCCGGCGGGACCTCAAGCCCGAGCACCGCCTTTATGAGCTGCTTCTCGGAGCCTTGCGGGTATTTGACCTCAAGCGGCACCACCTTCACGCCCATCCGGCAGCCCTTGGGGACATCGAACTCCAGGCCGTCGCGCTCGTAATAGGTCTCCACGACAAGCTCGCAGGCGACCTTGCCGGCCTCCTCCGTGACGGCCTTTATGGCCGCCAGCTTGTTGTCCTCTATGCCGATATAGCCCTCCGTGACCCGGAGGATGTTCATTATGACCTTAAGGCCTTCGACTATCTCGAATGGGTTTTCCTCCATCAGCCTGGAATCGGAGGTCAGGTACGGCTCGCATTCGGCGCCGTTTAAGACGGCGTATTTTATCTTCTTCTCTTTGGGCGGGGAGAGCTTGATGTGCGTAGGGAAGGTTGCGCCGCCCATCCCGACTATCCCGGCCTCCTTTATGATGGTGCGCAGGACGTCCGGGTTCAAGGACATGTAGTCTTCGTTGCCGGCCAGGCCGTCCACCCATTCGTCCAGGCCGTCCGACTCTATGACGACTGCGGGCGCGTCGAAACCCATGGGCGAGGGGAAGCCGCCGACGGCTATGACCTTGCCGGAGACGGAGGCATGGACGGGCACGGATACCGCGCCCTGAGCTATGCCCACCTTCTGGCCTTTCTTCACCAGATCGCCCACCTTGACCGCCGGCTGCGCGGGCGCGCCGATGTTCTGCGCCATCGGGATGACCACGCGGGCAGGGAGCGGGGCGTTTTCTACCGGCAGCGCGCCGGTGGCTTTTTTATAATCGGGCGGATGGACGCCGCCCTTGAAACGGGAAGGACTCACTTCTTTTTCTTCTCCGAGCCCAGCAGGTCCGTAAGCTCTTTTACGAACTCGTTTATATCCTTGAACTCCCGGTAGACCGAGGCGAACCTTACGTAGGCCACCTTGTCTAGCTCCTGGAGCCTCTTCATAATCTCCTCGCCGACCGCGCTAGCGGATATCTCCTTCTGGGCACCGTCCAAAAGCTTGCGTTCTATCTCGTCTACCACCTGCTCGAGGGTATCCACCGAGACCGGGCGCTTCTCGCACGCCTTCTTCAGGCCGGACAGCACCTTCTGGCGGTCGAACGGCTCTCGCCGCCCATCCTTCTTGACCACCATCGGCATTATCTCCTCGAC
>JBEKYB010000271.1:0-2884 GCA_049511435.1 Nitrospirota bacterium
TGGGAAAATGAAGGGTTGATAACAGATGTCGAAAGGGACTGGAGGGGCTGGAGGCTGTACCACAAGGATAACCTCAGAGAGATCGAACGGATAATGAGGCAGAAGCAGTAGGTCGGCCGAAATTTAACGAGATGTCGGTCTTTACAGAGTACGAGGTGAAACAAGTGCTGTTCACAAGAAGGTCCCAGGTAGTAGGGCTTGACATCGGCTCGCATTCCATAAAGCTCGCCCAGGTGGTGGAGCGGGGCAAGGACCTTGTCCTGGCCAAGTTCGCCGTAAGGGAGCTTAACCCCGAGGCCATAGTCGATGGGACTATCATGGACCGTACGCAGGTAGCGGGCGTGATAGCCGAGCTGATGCAGGAGTGCCAGATCAAATCGAAAGACGTCGCAATCGGCGTATCCGGGAACTCCGTCATAGTCAAGAGGATATCGCTCCCCGAGATGGGAGAGGAGGAGCTCGCCGAGTCGATAAACTGGGAAGCGGAGCAGTACATTCCATTCGCCATCGAGGACGTTAACCTCGACTTCCAGATACTTGGACCCACCCCGCGCGAGGGCGCGAACACCATGGACGTCGTCCTCGTGGCCGCCAAGAAAGACAAGGTCAACGACTACGTCTCACTCATAGCCGAATCCGGGCTGAACCCGACAATAGTCGATGTAGACGCGTTCGCTCTCGAGAACATGTTCGAGGTCAACTACGAGATCGAGACCGGCCGGGTTGACGCGCTCGTCAATATCGGTGCGGCCGTAATGAACATAAACATCCTGAAGGACGGCCTCTCGGTCTTCACCAGGGACAGCTCCGCCGGCGGGAACCAGTATACCGAGGCCCTGCAGAAGGAGTTCGGCATAAGCTTCGACGCGGCCGAGATGCTGAAAAAAGGCGAGGGCGGCGAGAGCGTAGACATGGCGCGCGCCCAGGCGATAATAGACTCGGTCTCCGACGACATAGCCGCCGAGGCTGCGCGCTCGGTTGACTTCTTCCGGGCCACGACCGGCATAGAAAACGTGGACAGGATAATCGTTTCGGGCGGCAGCTCTTTGGTGCCGGGGTTCATAGAGAAGTTCTCCGAGAGGGTGGACGTGCAGGCGGAGATGGCGGACCCCTTCAGGAACATCAGCCTCGACAGCAAGGTCGATGCGGACATGGTGCACAGGGTGGCACCCGCCGCGGCCGTGGCGGTCGGGCTCGCGCTCAGGAGGCTAGGCGACTGATGATAAAAATAAACCTCCTGCCGCATAAGAAAGTAAAGGCCCTTGACAAGAACATCGTCAAGCTCAGGATGATAATCTTCGCCACCACCGTCGTGCTCGCGCTTGTCCTGGTGTACTTGTCTTTTGCGCTCATCGCCAAAAGATACGAGTTGACCCAGCACCTGGCTCAGACCGGCGCCGAGCTGGGCGCAATGAAGAAAAGGGTCAAGGACGTTGAAAACTACGAGAAGAGCCGGATTGACGTAGAGGCGAAGATAGGGATAATCCGTGACCTGGACAACAGGAAAATCCCGATGACGCCGATGCTGAACGCCATCAACGAAGCCACGACACAAGACGTATGGGTTACAGGTGTGCAGGTAACGGGGACGTCCATAAACCTGGACGGGAAGACGAGGGACACCAAGAAGAACGCGCAGGCATTCGCGGACAAGCTTAAGAGCTCTCCCGCATTCGTTGATGTAAGCCTTGGCGATATCAAGGAGGTATCTTCCCAGGACAGGAGCATCTACACGTTCCAGATAACCGGCAAACTTGCAGGCTATCCGGAGTCCGCCAAACCTCTGGACGCGCAACAAGCAGCGCCGTCTGCCGTGGCGGCGAAGGCCGTGGAAGCCAATCCCCAGGCAGCGCAGGCAAAGGCTCCTGAAGCGGCGCCCGCGCCTGTTCCGGGCACCACCAAGGCCGCCACGGCAAAGGCTCCGGTAAAAGCGCCCGTCCCTGTAGTTAAAAATTTGAGCGCCGCGGACAGTCACCAAAAGTTTTCCTCGATGACAAAGACACTCCTTTTCATGCTTGTGCCGGTGACGCTGGCCATCCTCTTCTTCTATTTCGTTTACAGGCCGATGAGAGAGTCCGAGAAACTTAGCAAAAGCACGGGAAACCTTCTGCTCGTCTTTGTGGCTCTTTTGGTGCCGTTGTCAGGCTTCGCCTTCTACAGGCGGGTCGCGGTGGAGATGCAGCCCCCTCCCGCTGTAGTCATAAAGATGGGCGCGCCTATTAAGCGTACGGGCGGAGCGGCCCCGCAGCCGGCCAAACCGGCCCCGGCGCAAAAGAGCACCCCGGCCGTAAAGGAGGGCAGTAAATGAACATCTTCGGCACTAAAGTCAAAAGGCTCTCTCCGAAGCAGGAGACCCTCCTGTTTGTGCTAGTCCCCGTGGCGATGGTGTTCCTGTTCGCTTACTATCTATATATCCCCATGAACGCGTCCATAAATGACCTGGAGGGCAAGGTCGAGCAGAACGAGAGCGAGATATCGAAGAACCAGGTGATGCAGAGAAAGCTGGCCCAGTTGAGGAAGGCGGATGAGGTGCTACAGGGCGAACTGAAGGCGGCGACACAGCGCCTGCCCGGAAGCGCCGAGGAAGCTACTTTGCCCGACACGCTTACCGGCATCATAAAGGATTCCGGTCTCAAGCTCAAGGCGATACAGCCCGGAGCTAAGACGCCTGGGCCGGGGAACCTGTATGTCCAGGAGCAGATGACCGTTGAGGCGTCCGGCGGGTACCATGATATCGGCAAGCTCTTCGAAAAGATTGACGGGATGACCATGGAGCTCGCCATAAATGATCTAGCCATGCAGGACGCTAAAATCAACGGCATAAAAATGGATATCCCGCTTAAATTCACGGTCCTTGCCTTCAGCGCGGGCGGAGGTAACAAAT
>JBEKYB010000272.1:0-2854 GCA_049511435.1 Nitrospirota bacterium
GCAGACATGGGCGGCGCGCTGGTCTTCAGCATCGGTAAACAGGCGGCCTTCCAGAAATACGAGATCGTTCCCGGCACCAACGGCCGCATCGCCACTGGACCCGGCGCGGCGGATATGAAGGGCGGCGAGTACGCATGCAAGCACCAGGGCCGGGGCATGCTCAAGGTATCGATAAGCCCGTTCAAGGACCCGCAGGGCGGGTTCGTGCTCCTGATGGAGGACATCACCGAGAAGAAGAGACGCGAGAGCGAGCTGCTCCAGGCGTCGAAATATGCGAGCATCGGGAAGCTGACCGCGGGCATATCGCACGAAATCGGCAACCCTCTTGCGTCCATATCGTCGCTCGTCCAGGAGATACAGGCGGTGAACTCCGCGGACTTCACCAGCGAGGCCTTAGACATAGTCAACCATCATATACAGAGGATAGTGCGGATTGTCCGGAGCCTGGGCGACTTCGCCAGGCTTTACAGCCCCGACAAGGTGCCCGCAAGCATAATAGACGTACTCGACAGCACCCTTAACCTCACCCGCTACGACAAGAAGTTCAAGAAGATAGAGATAGTCAAGGATATAGACTTCGTGCCGAACATCAAGATAAACCCGGACCAGATACAGCAGGTATTCATCAACCTCATACTGAACGCGCTGGACGCCATGCCGGACGGGGGCAGGCTGACTATCAGGATAAAGCAGGCCAGGAAAAACGTCGAGATTATATTCAAAGACACGGGGGTGGGCATGGATAAAGAGACCGCGGAGAGGATTTTTGACCCTTTCTTCACGACTAAATCGCCCGGCAAGGGTACCGGACTGGGCATGAGCATATGCTACGGGATAATCAACGACCACGGCGGCAGGATAAGGGTGGAAAGCGAGCCGGGACGCGGCAGCACGTTCATAATCAGCCTGCCGATAGAGGAGGCAAATGCCTGAGAACATTCTTATAATAGACGACGAGGAGACCCTTCGGGAGTCCATGGGACGGCTTTTGACCAGGGAAGGCTATTCCGTGACCACCGCGGGGACCGGCGAGGAAGGCTTAAGGCGCCTGGCCGAGAACTCGTATGGACTTGTTATCACGGACATATTCCTGCCGGGGATGGACGGCATAGAGGTCCTCCGGAAGGCCCATGAAAGGAACCCCGGCCAGATAGTCATAATAATGACCGCGTTCGCGTCGGTCGAGACCGCGGTCGAGGCGCTCCGGGCCGGAGCGCAGGACTACATAATGAAGCCCATCATCCACGAGGAGATTAAGCTCCTGGTGAAAAGCGCCCTCAGGCAGCGCTCGCTCCAGTCGGAGAACCTCCTGCTCAGGAAGCAGATAGACAAAGAATATGATTTCAGCCACATAATCGGCACATGCCCGAAGGTTAAAAAAATACTGGACGAGGTTACAAGGATTGCGGACGCCAGGAGCAATGTCTTACTCGTCGGCGAGACAGGTACCGGCAAGGAGCTTATCGCGCGGGCGATACATTATAACAGTTTCCGGAAAGACAAGCCGTTCCTGCCCATCAACTGCTCCGCCATACCGGACACGCTGCTCGAATCGGAGCTTTTCGGACACGTGAAGGGCGCGTTCACGGGCGCTGTGTCCGCAAAAAAAGGCCTGTTCGAGGAGGCTAACGGCGGGACGGTGTTCATGGACGAGATAGGCGAGATGAGCATGGCGCTCCAGAGCAAGCTTTTAAGGGTAATCGAAGACCAGGAGGTGAGGCCGGTCGGAGGGACGCAGTCCACCAGGGTTAACCTCCGGTTCATCGCCGCGACCAACCGCGACCTCCCGGCTGCGATAAGAAACGGCGCCTTCCGCGAAGACCTCTACTACAGGATAAACCCCATAAACCTATCCCTTACCCCGCTCCGGGAGAGGCAGGAGGACATCCCGCTCCTTGCGAGGCACTTCCTTGAAAAGTTCGCGTCGGAGCTTGGGAAGCCTGTCAAGAGCCTGTCTGAGAGCTGCATCTCGATATTCCTTGATTACGCTTGGCCCGGCAATATCAGGGAGCTCAAGAATATCGTGGAAAGGGCGGTGCTTTTGTCGGATACAGGCACCATCGCGCCCGAAGACCTGCCTGAGAACCTAAAGAGGCGCGTGACGCCGTCGGCAGCGGCAGGGGACGTGGAAAGGGCGCTTTCGATAGAGGAATACACTAAATCGGTGATTCTCAGGTACGAAGACAAGATGAGCGAGCAGAAGATAGCAGACCTCCTCGGGATAACGCGGAAGTCCCTCTGGGAGAAACGCAAGAAATGGGGCATAAGGCGGAAGAACGGCGGCTGACTGTAATTAAAAGTAACGCTTTAAATAAAACGCCATTACAATAAGTAACCTTGCCTAAGCCTTTGAAAGGACACTAAAAAGGTTTAAAGCTTCCGACTGAGCGTAACTTTTGGTTACGTCTGTATTGCTTCACGCTAATGACACTTATTAGCGAAACTCCCTCCCGACGATAAGCAAGCCTAATAAAATCAATAGCTTAAACTTACAGTATAACGCCGTTATATTTATGGCACTATTGTTGCTTTAAATATATTAGGGTGAAAAGTCAATGAACTCCACGCTGATACAAGAAGAAGTGAGGGAATTCCTCAGGAAAGTCCCGCCGTTCCAGTTCCTGGACGAGGCCGCGCTGAACTTCGTATCCGGCACCGTCACCCTGGAGTTTTACCCCAAGGGGACTGTAATCCTTACCCAGGGCGGAAGCCCGAGCCGACATCTGAACGTCATAAAGAAGGGCGGCATCAAGGTATTCTTCACATCCGAGGAAAGCGGCGAGATCGCCGTCGAATTCCGCGGCGAGGGCGACTCTTTCGGCTTCCTGTCGCTGATAGGCGAGGACAAGGCCAG
>JBEKYB010000273.1:0-2847 GCA_049511435.1 Nitrospirota bacterium
GCCTTCTGAACGTGCAGGCGGTTCTCGGCCTGGTCGAATACAACCGACCTGCTTCCCTCGATTACCTCGTCCGT
Organism: Nitrospirota bacterium; assembly: GCA_049511435.1. GTDB lineage: Bacteria > Nitrospirota > JACRHJ01 > JACRHJ01 > JACRHJ01 > JBEKYB01. The sequence continues at coordinate 75 of JBEKYB010000273.1, forward strand.
TATCTCCTCGCCCCTGTGCGCGGGCAGGCAGTGCATCACCAGGACGTCCGGCCTGGCCACCTCTAGGAGCCTTGAATTAACCTGGTAGCCGCTGAAGGCCTTGAGCCTTTTCTCGTGCTCGGCCTCCTGGCCCATGCTGGCCCATACGTCGGTATAAAGGACGTTTGCGCCGTCCGCGGCCATCAGCGGGCTTCTCACCAGCTCCACCTTGCTCGCCCCGCCGCCTTTTATCCGGGCGCTTTCAAGTATCCCCGGCTCCGGCTCGTATCCTTCGGGGCAGGCGAGCGCGATGTCCATCTCCGCCTTTACCGCGCCCTCGATAAGCGAGTTGGCCATATTGTTGCCGTCGCCTATGTAGGCTATCTTGAGCCCTTTCAGCGCGCCCAGCTTCTCCTGCACCGTGAACAGGTCCGCCAGCACCTGGCATGGGTGATGCGTGTCCGTGAGGCCGTTTATCACCGGGACCGAGGCGTATCTGGCCATGTCCAGGACGGTCTCATGGGCGAACGTCCGCATCATTATCGCATCGACGTACCGGGACAGCACCCTCGCCGTGTCCCTCGTCTCCTCGCCCCTCGATAGCTGGGTATCGGCCGATGAGAGGAATACGCCGTGCCCGCCCAACTGGCACATGCCGACCTCGAACGAGACGCGTGTGCGGGTGGACAGCTTCTCGAATATCATCGCGAGCGTCTTCCCCTCCAGGCTCCGGTGCGCCACGCCTTTCTGAAGGGCCTGTTTTAAGACCTTCGACCTATTCAGTATCTCCCAGAAGATATCGTCGGGCAGCTGCCCGATAGTAAGAAGGTCCTTTTTCATTCCGCCAGCCTCTTTTCGAATATTTTGTCCAAGACGTCTATCAGCCCGTCGATCTCCTCCTCCACCACTATGAGCGGCGGCACGAACCTCAGCACCCTGTTCATCGTGTGGTTGATGATATAACCTTCCTTAAGCGCGTCCTTGACGACGCCGGAGGCGTCGAAGTCGAGTTCCATCCCTAGTATCAGTCCTTTCCCGCGCACGTCCTTTATGAACGGGTACTTCTTCATGAGCCCTGCCAGGCCTTTTTTGAAATACTCGCCCATCCGGGTACACGCGGAGAGGAGCCAGTCGTCCTCGAGTATCGCCTCAAGCGAAGCGATGCCCGCGGCGCATGCCAGGGGGTTGCCGCCGAACGTGGACGCGTGGTCTCCGGGCGTAAACGACTCCGCCACCTTCTCCCTGGCCAGGCATGCCCCAATGGCCATCCCGCCCCCGAGCGCCTTCGCGAGCGTCATTATGTCCGGCTCGATGCCGTAGTGCTCGTAGGCGAATAGCCTGCCCGTGCGGCCCATCCCCGTCTGGACTTCGTCCAGGATAAGCAACAGGCCCTTTTCGTCCAATAGCGAGCGGAGCTCGCGGAAGTACCCGTCCGGAGGGAGGTTTACTCCGCCCTCCGCCTGGATAGGCTCGAGCATCACCGCGCAGGTAGTGTCGTTTATAGCGCCCATGACCGCGGCGATATCGCCGAACGGGACGTACTTGAACCCGGGCAAAAGCGGCGTAAATCCCTTCTGGAACCGGCCCTGGCCGGTGGCGGTCACCGTGGCCATCGTGCGGCCGTGGAAGGAGTTGAGCGCGGTGATTATCTCGAATTTGTCTTCGCCCAGGTTCTCCTTAGCGTATTTGCGGGCCAGCTTGATGGCCGCCTCGTTCGCCTCGGCGCCCGAATTGCAGAAGAATACGCGGTCCGCGAACGAGTTCTGGCACAGGAGCTTCCCCAGCCGTATCTGCGGCTCGATGTGGAAGTAATTGCTGACATGCATGAGCTTCTGGGCCTGCTTCTGGAGGGCTACCACAACCTTGGGATGGCAGTGGCCCAGGTTGTTAACGGCGATACCGGCCAGAAAGTCGATATACTCTTTCCCGTCCGAGTCCCAGAGCTTCACGCCCCGCCCCCTCACAAACACGACCGGGTACCGGTTGTACGTGTTCATGAGATATTGTCTCGACTCCTCTATCAGTTTATCTGTCGACATCGCCTTTTACCGTAAAATAATTATCGCCGGAGAAAATTATAAAATTAATAATTAACATAAAGGCTTATAAAAATCAACGTAAAACCTTTCCCTTAACGGATTTTAAGAATATGGCCCTTATTTGGGGACGCGCCATGAAGAAAATAGCGGAGATTATAGGCGGGTTAGCATTTGTTTTGGGTGTACTTTTCGTTGTCGGGAAAAATGATAGACTGGTGGCCTATGCTTACTCTTGGCTTAGTTGTTGGTTTTATTGTAGGTTTTTTAGTTGCCGACCTTACCAAAGAAAAGCGAATGAAGAAAGACCGGGAGATAGAAGATATCGTCAGAGACGCCCTCGAAAAAGATATTTAAAAATTTCAAACTGACCCGCTACCTATTTTTTAAGGTGAGGGTTTCTTTTTTCTCCTGCGCTTTTTTTTCTCACCGGACGGTGCGGGCGGATTCTGCACTCCTGGCACGGCGGCCCCGCTGGCCGGTTGGCCGATTCGCGCGCCCGTGGGTCCCTTCCGCTTCCTGTCCCCGCCTGGTGTTCCGGCTGAGCGGGCCGCGGCCGGCCTGCCCGGACTGCCGCCTCTGCCTCTTCCGCCGCCCCGGGAGCGCCTGGCGGCATCTTCCTCGCGCCTAACCCGGTCGCGCTCCATATCCGCGCGTCTCTCCTCCGGTGTCCGCCGCTTCTCGCGTGCGAACATCTCCTCCCCGGGCCACTTGACGGGTATCTTCATGCCGATAAATTCCTGGATGGGTTCGAGCGA
>JBEKYB010000274.1:0-2842 GCA_049511435.1 Nitrospirota bacterium
GATTGACATCGAGGCCCGCCTTACGCATCTTTTCGATGCTCTCGATGGCCAGCAGGCTTACCTGCCTGTGCCAATCCGAGCTGGCGTGGGCGTCGCCCTCGATGCCGAAGTCGGCAATCAGCATGGCGCGCCCTACGTTCCCCTTCCGCATCCCTTTTTTATTGCTTGTGCTGACCGCTACCACTGTCGCCATATTCCATGCTCCTTGGGCCTTAACATATACTTTTTCCCTTTTTTTGTCAAAGGATTTATACTTAATGACATGGGCATAGATTTCGTAAGACTATCGGAAGCGGGGCCGGATGAGAGGCCTTACAAGGCCTACAGTATCCCCCTTGAGAAGGGGTATATCAGGCTCATGTCCAGCCATTTGGACAAAGACGGCATGGTCGTCGCCGTGAATTACTACGGGAAGGTGGACAAAGAAGGCAACATTACCGAGCTTAACCGGGTAACCGATAAGCACCAGACGGTCGAGGAATTCGAGGCGGATTTGGCGCGCTTCAGGAAGATGCTAGAGGAGTCCGGGCTAAGTATTAGTATCGAAAAGCTTTAACCGGCAGCATCCTGCACCCTTTACTCAAGACAAAAGAGATAAGTCAATGTAGTCCCGCCTTAGCGGGGATAGCCACCGGCGCGAGGAAATATAGTCTCCCGGTCCGCCTCATGTACCCGGCCCGAAGCTCGGCCTCTTCGCCGCCGCCGAAATAGATGTCCACCCGCCCCGGCCCCTTGATTGCGCCGCCGGTATCCTGGTTCATCACGAGGGAATCGTACCGCTCCCAGTTTATCGCCCCGTTCGCGCCCCTTACGGGTATTTCCGTCTGTATAAACGCGGGCGCGCCCGCAGGGAATACCAAACCGTCCGTCGCGATGCTCCGGCCGGGCGTGACCGGCCCTCCCAGGCAGCCGGTAGGCCCGGCGTCGCTCAGCCTGAAGAACACGTAGCTTTCGTCATGGCCCATGATTTCCCCCGCCTCGTCCGGGTGCGCATGGAGATAATCTTGCAGGAATTTCAATGACATATCATTTACGGACGCCTTGCCGCGCTCGATGAGCAACTTCCCGATGCTCCGGTACGGCCTGCCGTTAGTGCCGGAATAGTCCAGGTTTTTTCTTGTCCCGTCTGGGTATATGAGCACCCCTGAGCCCTGCACCTGCAGGAAGAATATGTCCACGGGATCCTTGCACCAGGCTATCTCAAGCCCGCCCCCTTTGAGTGCGCCTTGCTCTATATCTTCCCGGGTGAAAAAGGGCACGAAACGGCCTTCTTTTACCATGCCTATGAGTCTTTCTCCCCTGTATTTCTCCTTGAACAGCCCCAGCTCCGCCGTTACCGCATACTTCGGGAGTGCATAGACCGGATATTTGTAAAACTCGTCCGGCTCCCCCTTGGCAGGTACCTCGGGGGTATAATACCCCGTGAAGAGCACGCTCCCGGAGCCGTCAAGGCCGGTGGAGGCATAGACGTCGAAATGCTCCCGGATGTATCGGGATACCAGTTTGCGGGACGGGCCGGAGCGGAGGAACTCGTAGAAACCGGACAGGCTGGCAAGCATTTCAGAAGCGGTATAAGTATCCGTCCCAAAAGAGAACTTCTTAAGCGGCGGAACCTTGGAGTAATAGGTTATGGAGTTTTTTACAGCTTCGGCAAGGGTGAGGGGGTCGTAGCCGTCGCCGATATCGGGGGTTTCGGATGGGCTTAGTTTTACAAGGGAAGGAGGACGCCTCCCGGATACCGGCGATACCCTGGGCGCGGCGCACGCCGAGACCATCAGGGCAGCTGACAACAGGGCGGCGATAAATGTCTTTGACCCAGACATTCAGATCTTGAACCTGTCCATTTCGACGCGGAGGGTTTCGGCCTTTTTAAGGAGCTTCTCCATTGCGGCCTCCATCTCGGCCGAGACATCCGCATTACTCTGTGCGATTTCCAGGAACTTCTCCATGGAGCCGACCAGATTCGAGCTCTCCAGGCTTTGGCTCCTGGTCGCATCCGCAATCGTCCCGGCCATATCCCGCGTATCCTCGAGGTTCCTGGCAAATTCCTTGATGCCCCTGGCCTGTTCCGACATGGCCTTCTGGACCTCGCCGGTAATATTGCTTATCTTCTCCGCGGCGCGCGCTATAAGACTGCTGCCCTTGCTCTGTTCCTGCGTGGAGCGGTCTATCTGGCGCACCGTGTCGTAAATGTCTTTTATGGCCTCGGACATCAGGCGGATGGATTCCACCTGCCTTGTCGTGGCCTCCTCTATCCCCGTGGCCTTCTCTTTCGAGCGGGTAGAGGAATCGATTATTTTAACGAGCGAGTCGGCGGCGCCGTAGGCCGTCCGGGCCCCTTCGAGCACCCGCTCCCGGCCCAGACGCATCGACTCGACCGCCGCCTTCGATTCCTCCTGCACGGTCTTTATAAGACGCGCAATCTCGCTCGTGGAAGAGGATGTCCTTTCGGCGAGCTCCTTTATCTCGTTGGCGACTACGGCGAACCCTTTGCCGTGCTCACCGGCCTGTGCGGCAAGTATGGCCGCATTGAGCGCAAGCAATGACGTCTGGTTTGTAACCTCATCTATTACTTTAACTATTTTTCCTATCTCCGCGGACCTGGCGCCCAGCCTTTCTATGACCTCGGAAGCCTCTTCGACCGTCGCTTTAATCCTGTCCATGGCCTCTATGGTCTTGGACATGGCCTCGCTGCCGAGTGTGTCCGCACCCTCTGCCACTTCGCTGGAAAGCAGGGCGGATTCCTTCGCCCCCGTCTCCACTTCCCGTATTGAAAACTCGATGTTCTCGAAACCGCTCGATGTCCGGGATATGAGCTCGACAAGGGCCGCGACATTCTCAA
>JBEKYB010000275.1:0-2811 GCA_049511435.1 Nitrospirota bacterium
CCGGCATCGAGACCGATATAATAATAGCGGAGCACGGCCTTTCGACCGTTTTTTCCCCGGCCGCGGTAGATGAGGCCAAAGCGGCCCCTCAGAAGGTGACGCAGGCTATGAGGCGCACCCGAAAGGACCTAAGAGAGAAAAATACCGTTACCATCGACGGGGAGCGTGCCAGAGACTTTGACGATGCGGTAAGCGTCGAGCCTGCCGGCGAAGGTTTGCTAAAGCTTTATGTTTCAATAGCGGACGTCGCCGACTATGTCCGGGAGAACTCGCCGCTGGATCAGGAGGCGAAGGCCCGCGCGACGAGCGTATATTTCCCGGACCGCGTCCTCCCGATGCTGCCCGAGGAGCTTTCGAACGGGATATGCAGCCTGAACCCGGGGGTGGAGCGGCTCACGCTCACGGCCGAGATGGTGTTCAACGAGAAGGGCGAGCGGGTATCCTACGACATCTACGAGAGCGTAATCAAGAGCCGCGAGCGGATGACTTACGATGCCGTAGCGGCGATAATAGAGAAGGAAGACCCCGCGGCACTGGCCCGCTACCGGGAACTGGTGCCCGACTTCCTGCTCATGAAGGAGCTGATGCACAGGCTTAACGGCATGAGGCGGGCGCGCGGCAGCATAGACTTCGACCTGCCCGAGCCCGAGGTCGTCCTGGGCGAGGATGGAAGGACCGAGGCGATACTCAAGGCCGAACGGAACGAGGCGCACCGCGTGATAGAGGAGTTCATGCTGGCGGCGAACGAGACGGTAGCCTTTCACCTGGAATCCCGCGGGGTTCCGTTTCTTTATCGGGTCCATGAGGAGCCGGACGAGGAGAAGATGGAGGAGATGGCGGCGCTTGTCGGCGAGTTCGGGCTGTCCTGGCCGGTCACCGGCAGTATCCGGCCAAAACACATAGCGCAGCTCCTTCTGAAGGTGCGGGGCCGGCCGGAGGAGCGTTACCTGAACCAGGTTATACTGCGCTCGATGAAGCTTGCAAGGTACAGCCCCGAAAATATGGGACATTTTGGCCTGGCCTCCCGCTGCTACTGCCATTTCACTTCGCCCATCAGGAGGTACCCGGACCTGCTCGTGCACCGCGCGCTCAAGGAGCTTCTTAAGAAAGGCTCGCTCCCGGGAGACCGGAAGGACGAGATCGCGGCGGGCCTGCCTGCCCTGGGCCAGCATACTTCTTTCATGGAGCGCGAGGCGGAGGAGGCGGAGCGGGAGGTCGTGGAGATAAAGAAGCTCCAGTTCATGATGGATAAGGTAGGCTCGGAGTTCACCGGTTTCATCACGGGAGTCACCGCCTTCGGGTTCTTTGTGGAGCTTGAGGAGTATTTCGTGGAGGGGCTGGTACGCCTAACCACGCTGCATGACGATTATTACTCATATGCCGAAAAGAGGCACTCCCTGGAGGGCGAGCACACGGGCAGGGTGTTCAGGCTGGGCGATAAGGTGGACGTGACGGTGGAGCGGGTGGACCTGGAGAGGCGCCAGATGGAGTTTTCCGTGGCGGGGATGGAGGAGAAGCGCCGCCAGAGGCGGCATGAGCCGGTATGGGCCAAATACAGGAAAAAGAAAAAATTTTCTTGACAAAAGCCCTATACTACGATATAAAAGTACCCTTTCGGGAGGTATTATCCATGTTCGCGGTTATAAAGACAGGTGGCAAGCAGTACAGGGTGGCCCCGGGCGATGTCCTGAAGGTGGAGACATTGGGCGCGGCGGCGGGCGATAAAATCGAGCTTTCCGAGGTACTGCTGCTGGAAGACGGCGGCAGCGTCACGGTCGGCACGCCGCTGGTCCAGGGAGCGAAGGTGACCGCAACGGTCGTGCGCGAGGGCAGGGGCAAAAAAATCCTGGTCTTCAAGCACAAGAGGCGCAAGAGCTACCGCAAGATGAACGGCCATAGGCAGAATTTCACTGAGATAAAGGTAACGGACATATCGGCGTAATAACCCGGTTAGCCCACACCCCGGCCGTCTCCTGAGCAATAATTAGATATAAATGCCCGATTTTGTCGGGCGCAGTTGTCGCGGAGGTTTATCATGGCACATAAAAAAGGCGTAGGCAGCTCCCGGAACGGCCGGGACTCCAACTCGCAAAGGCTTGGCGTCAAGCGATACGAGGGCCAGTTCGTAACCGGCGGCTCCATAATCGTCAGGCAGAGGGGCACCGCCATCCATCCCGGCCAGAACGTAGGCCTGGGAAAGGACGACACCCTCTTCGCAAAGATACCCGGGATCGTCAAGTTCGAGCGCTACAAGGGCGACAAAAAGAAGGTCAGCGTTTACGCGGTCCCGCAGGAAGGTTGATGGCCGCTGACATAGCTTTACCGAAGGCCCTGCCGTGTATGGCAGGGCCTTTTTTGTTGATTTTCCAAGCTTTTTAGGATATTTTGTAAACAGATAAAACAGAATTAAAGGATTCGAGGGAAAATGTTTGTCGATTTAGCAAAAATTTATATAAAGGCCGGTGACGGCGGGAGAGGCTCAATCAGCTTCAGGCGCGAGAAATACGTGCCCAGGGGCGGCCCAGACGGAGGGGACGGCGGCAAGGGCGGCGATGTTATCGTGAAAGCGACGTCCCAGCTGAACACGCTCCTGGACCATAAATACCAGCAGCACTATACCGTCAAAAAGGGCGGGGATGGGCGCGGCAAGCAGATGCACGGCGCGGACAGCCCGGACGTAATCGTCAAGGTCCCGGTCGGCACGGTTGTGAAGGTTTACGAGACCGGCGAGGTCCTGGGGGATTTGGTCGAGGACGGCCAGGAAATGACCGCTGCAAAGGGCGGGCGCGGGGGCAAGGGCAATGCTTTCTT
>JBEKYB010000276.1:0-2738 GCA_049511435.1 Nitrospirota bacterium
GGAAGACGCGGTATATGATTTCTACAGCCTGGGCGTGGATGAGGTGCTCCCGGTATCGGCCCTGCACGGCCAGGGGTTCGGCGAGATGATGGACAGGCTCATCGATATGCTGCCCCCCGAGTCGGCAACTCCCGACGATGAAGAGGCGGCGGCGAACGTGGCGATAATCGGCAGGCCGAATGTGGGCAAATCCAGCCTCCTGAACGCACTGACGGGCGAAAAGAGGGCCGTAACGGACAATACGCCCGGCACGACAGTGGACCCAGTCGATACTACCGTGACGTATTACGGCAGGCAGTATAACCTGGTTGACACCGCCGGGATAAGGAGCAGGGGCAAAATCGCAGCCGGGGTCGAGAAATACAGCGTGCTCAGGGCGGTTAAGGCCGTGGAGCGCTGCGACGTGGCCCTCCTGCTGATAGACGCCGCCGAGGGCCTTACCGAGCAGGACAAAAAGATTGGCGGAATTGCCCACGAGGAAGGCAAGGGGATAATAATAGTCCTTAATAAATGGGACCTTGTAGAGAAGGACACAAACACTCTGAACGAATACACGCAGAGGGTCCGCGAGGGCATGAAGTTCCTCGACTATGCGTCAATAATCGCGATATCTGCGCTGACCCGCCAGAGGATAGGCAAAATATATCAGCTGGTGGACGAGGTGGTGGAACACGGCAGGACGCGGGTGCCCACACCGAAGCTGAACGACCTCCTTATAAACGCGGTCAAGGCCCAGCCTCCCGGAATGTACAAGGGGCACGGTATCAAGTTCTATTATGCGACCCAGGCCGGGGTGTCTCCACCGACGTTCGTCGTCTTCGTCAACCGGCCCGAGGGTGTGCACTTCTCATATCTCCGGTACATAGAGAACAGGCTCAGGCGGGAGTTCGGGTTCCAGGGCAACCCGATACGGATATTCCTCAAAAGGCGGCGCAGGGGGGAAAGCGTCCCCGGGGAGAGTTGATGCCGCCCAGGCTTACGGCGCCTCTCAGGCACGCCTATCGCCTTTTGATTATGTATGTCAAGGACGGCGGCCCGAACCTTGCGGCCGCCATCTCGTTCTATGCGATTATCTCATTTATCCCCCTGCTGTTCATCTTTATAAACATCCTTGCGTATTTCCTGGGCAGGCACGCCGACCTCCAGAGCGCGGCCCTCAGATACGTCCAGGAACTCTATCCGGTGGCCGGAACAGCCATACGCAGGGAAATCGCGCTGATAATATCGAAGCGAGTAGGCTGGATAAGCTTTATAGCCTTCATCTGGGCCGCGGTCATCATGTTCAACTCCATAAACTACGCGATAAACAAGATATTCAAGACCCTGAGACACCGGGCATACCTGCTCGGAATGCTGACGTCCTTCGTCATGATACTTGCCGCGGGCGTGTTTTTTACGGTCTCGTTCTGGCTGGCCTATATACCGAAATTCCTCGATGCCCACCCCAATATCATAACCCAGTCGGGGGTGGTGAGGTTCCTGACTCACAGCGTGCTGCTCCAGGCGGCCCCGCTTCTCTTCACCTTCCTGGCGTTCACTATGATATACAAGTTCCTGCCCAGGCGGAAGATAAGTATGGCGCAGGCCGCGGCCGGCGGGATGATAGCCGGGCTTTTGTGGGAGGCCTCCAAGTACGTCTTCGCCTGGTATATCGGCAACATCGCCAACCTCAGCCTGTACGGGTCGCTGGCGGCGGCGATAATATTCATGCTCTGGATATATTACTCCGCAAATATCCTGCTGCTCGTGGCGGAACTGATGTACATTGCCGTGCACCGAAAATTTTCTTGAACTACCGAGGCTGATTGCTATAAAATAGGCCACCGCAACAATGTGAGGTTTCAGGGGATGAGAAAGGTCGTCGCTTTCGGTACAGGGAAGGGCTTTTTAGACAAGTACGCCGTTTACCTGAAGAGATACTCCTTCGAGCTCGTCTCCTGCGCCATATGCAGGAACTACTGCGACTTCGACCAGACGCCAGTCCTGATAGTGAGCGGGGACGGCCTCAGCCTTGCCGAGCGCGAAATGCTCGATTCCTACCTTACGGCCGAAAGGCGGCTCCCGATAATATTTCTGAACCCGGCCGCTGGAAAAATAAAGCCGGGACTTAAGAACATAAAGGAAAGGTCTAAATACGTCCTCCCGGAAGACCTGCCCCGGAAAGACCTGCTTCCGGCCGTGAGGGGATGCAACGAGATCGTCCTGCTCCGTGAGCGGCTCGACAGGCTTGAGGGCGAGCTCAGGATTAAAAGCGGTGAGCTGTCATATATCCTGGACATAGGCAAATTGCTGTCCACCTCGTTCGAGCTGCCCAAGGTGCTAAGGAAGATAATGGAGCGCATGCGGGAAGTGGTCTCCGCCGAGGCGTGGGCCATCATGCTGATAAACGAACTCGACCAGGAGCTTGTCCTTGAGGCCGGTAAAGGGGTGCCCGGTAAAAAGGTAAAAAATTACCGGTACAAGATAGGCGAGGGGATAGCGGGCTGGGCAGTAAAGGACATGGAGCCAAAGCTGATATCCGACGTCTCGAAGGAAAAAAGGTATGACAGGGCCTTCGAGAAGGCGTCCGGGTTTAAGGCGCGGTCCATTATGGCCGTCCCGATAGTCAGCAACAACAAGGTCCTGGGCGTTATAGAGCTTTTCAATAAAAAGGACGGGACTGGCTTCAGCCGGGAAGACCTGGACCTGGTGATAAAACTCCTCGACCAGACCGCTCTCGCCATAGAGCGGGCGACGAT
>JBEKYB010000277.1:0-2678 GCA_049511435.1 Nitrospirota bacterium
ATCGAGAACGTCGGGAAGCTCTCGGCTAAGCCCCGGAAGGTCAAGTCGCCGGACTTCATCAAGTCCAGGAGCAAGGGGCGGAAGATATACATCCCAAGGATGTGCGACCAGGCATTCGTCCTGGCGGCCGCGTTCAATAGGCAGGGCGTGGAGGCCGAGCCTACCCCCCCCTCCGACTCCCTCACGCTGAGCCTGGGCCGCAAGTATACCACCGGCAAGGAGTGCTACCCCTGCACAATAACCACGGGCGATATGGTTAAGATAGTCTCCGCCCCGGGGTTTGACTCCTCGCGCGCGGCCTTCTTCATGCCCTCCGGCACCGGGCCGTGCAGGTTCGGCCAGTACAACATGCTCCACCGCATGGTGCTCGACGAGCTGGGTTTCCCGGACGTGCCCATATACGCGCCGAACCAGGACGAGGGGCTGTACAGGGACCTGGGGATGGTGGGCAGCAACTTCGTGCGCGCGGCCTGGCAGGGCATTGTGGCCGTGGACCTGCTGACAAAATGCCTGCACGAGACGCGGCCATACGAGAAGGAAACCGGCGGGACAAAGGCGATTTACGATGAGTTCCTGGTCATGATATGCGACGCTGTGGCCAAGAGCTTGCCGATGGAGCCGGTGCTATACCGGATGAGGGAGGCGTTTCAGGGAATCCCAAAGACCGGAGAACCAAAACCTCTTATCGGGATGGTCGGGGAGATTTACGTCCGGAGTAACGAGTTCTCTAACGAGTCCGTGATAAAGAAGGTGGAGGACTTAGGCGGGGAGGTGTGGCTCGCGCCGTTCGGGGAATGGATATTCTACCAGAACCACACGAATATCGACGCCGCCCTCAAGAAGAAGAAGCTGCTTGAATACGTCAGCTGCGTGACTACCCATATTGTGCAGACTAAGATAGAGCATAAATATTCCGCGATATTCCAGGGTTTCTTGAAGACGGTCCACGAGCCGCCTATCAGGGAGACGCTGAGGCTCGCCGGGCCTTACCTTAGACCGACGTTCCAGGGAGAGGCCATACTTAGCATGGGCAAGAGCGTTGACTTCACCCGGCACGGCGTGAGCGGGGTGATAAACACGATGCCTTTCAACTGCATGCCCGGCACGATTGTGACCGCGCTCCTTAAGAAGTTCTCCGAGGACCACGACGGTTTCCCGTACCTCTCGATGTCTTACGACGGAAATTTGCAGGCCAATGCCGTTACGCGCCTCGAGGCGTTCGTCCATCAGGCCCGGCAGCGGCACGAGGACTGCAATATGGTCGGGACATAGGGCCGCGTTGCGGGCGCTAAAATATCAAATACAGGATAAATGCCAGGTAGAAAAGTCCGCCAAGGAGCAAAATCCAGGGCGGGATGTCCTTTTTTATCTTCAGCGTCAGATATACCACTCCCGCCGAGATTACCGCGATTACGGCCGAGACCATCGTCGGGCCTCTTAAGTCCCACGGCGTGAATGCGACGCCGATTGCCACCGGGAAGCTGGACTGAAAAACCATCGCGCCGGTTATGTTCCCCAGTGCAAGCGTGTCCTTACCGTCGCGTATCCAGAGTACGCTGTTCATCTTTTCCGGGAGCTCCGTGGCGACGGGGGTGATGATTAGGGATAAGAGAAGCGCGGGGACGCCCGCCACTTCCGATATCCTCTGCACGGCGACGACGAAATAATGCGCCCCCAGCACGATGAGCGCCAGGCTCAAGACCACCTGGATGAAGATATACCTTTTCCTGTGCTTGAGCTTGAATATCGAGGAAAGGTGAAGGTCCTCGATCTCGCCCCCTTTTTCCCCCTGATGGCGGAGGCTTAAATACAGATATAAGACATACGAGGCGCTCAGGCACGCGGCAATTATGTACCTGGGCAGGCCGCGCGGCACGAATGTCGCGAGGACTGCGACGGAATAAACCGCCAGGAAGAAGCCTAAGTCCCGCTCCTTTACCTTCGCGTCTATGTTGAGCGTCCTTTCCCTGCGGCCCCTCAGGCTGTAGATGTAAACCGCCGCCCCGGTGACAAAGAAGGCGATTGTGGAGAGCATGAACGGCGCGCCCGCGATAGCGCCCACGGCCACATCGTTGCCGCCACTCCCTCCGGCAATGAGCGCCAGGACGGGTATGGACGTCTCGGGCAGGGCCGTGCCGGCCGCGGCAAGGACGGAGCCGGTAGCGCCTTGCGAGAGGTTGAGCTTATGTCCGGCCCATTCGATGCCGTTGGTGAAGAGTTCGCAGGCGAAGAGGATCAGTGCCAGGCTGGCAATCAAGAGAAGCGGGTATCCTATATATCCGATCACCGGGTTTCTCCCGAAGATTTTTTTATCATCCGCGCAATGCCTATTGAGATATTAGTATCCGCTGAGGGTCATTGTCAAGGATTTCGGATTGACAAAATTATAATAATGGATAAGATATCTCCATGGGCGGCCTCTTCTATTTCGGGTTGATGCTTGCGGCGGGGATAAGCGTCGCGCTCCAGCCGATTATCAACGCCAACCTGGCCGCGAGGGTGGGCACGGTCCAGAGCTCGTTCATCTCCTTCACCGTCGGGGCCGCAGTGCTGGGCGTCGCGGTTATATTTTACGGGCACGGGTCGCTCAGGGACCTGCCCGGGGTGCCCTGGTGGCAGCTTACTGGCGGCGCGCTAGGCGCTCTCTTCGTGACGGCGTTGATCGTTGCCGTGCCCAG
>JBEKYB010000278.1:0-2637 GCA_049511435.1 Nitrospirota bacterium
AGTCCGGTCGTAGAATATGGCGGCCTTTTTAATGTCTCCCGCTTTCTCGAAGTGCTCTGCCGCGGGAAGCGAATGGCCGGTCTCCTCGAAAAGGTCTGCGGCCTCCTTGTGCATGTTCGCCCGCTCATAGGCCTCCGCCGCGAGTATTTTCTTGCCGGCCTTTATGAAAATATCGCCGGCGTTCTTATATTCGCCGTGCCTCATTAAGGCCTCTCCCAGGAGCGAGTGGTCGCCGCCTCTCTCGAACATCTCGATAGCCCGCTTCGGCTGGCCCATCCTGTCGTACAGCAGGCCCGCCTTGGCGTATAGCTCGCCCTTCTCAAGCACCTTTGCGGCAAGGCCGTCCTCGTCAACCGACATGTAAAGGTCGGCCGCCCGGGCAAACTCCTTCCGTTTGGTGTAAAAACGGGCCTCCTTTATAACCTTTTTTTTCCTGGCATTGGTGGAGAGGCTGGAGCCGTGGTAGAGGCTTAAGATAACGTTATACAACCTTTTTCCGACAGCGGATAAAATGGCTATGATTATGAGGATTGCTATGAACAGGATTACCCCATAGACCAGCGGGGGCATTTGTTTGAAGAGCGCCTTGAGCTCGGGGAAAAACCCGAAATGCATGACGAAGGTGTTCTTGACCAGGTCGAGGATCAGGAACAGCCATGCGGCTATGACGTCAATCAGGTCAGACAATGAGAAGTTAGAGACAAACATAATACTTTTTTAACCGATTTCTTTTTTCACGGCATCGGCCAGGTCGTTGACAATCGCCTCGATAAGCGCCCTGTCCCTGCCTTCCGCCATTATCCTCAGCTTCGCCTCCGTACCGGAGTATCTTACCAGCAGGCGGCCGTCTCCGTCAAGCTTAGATTGAGCGTCCTTGAACTTGCCGGCCAGGGCGGGGACCTCGGTTATCTCCTTTTTCTCGCGCACCTTGACGTTCACCAGCACCTGAGGGTAGGTGGTCATCACTTCCGAGAGCTCCGAGAGCTTCCTGCCCGAGCGTTTTAATATCGAGAGCACCTGGAGGGCCGTTATAATCCCGTCGCCGGTGGTGTTATAGTCCAGGAAAATCACATGGCCCGACTGTTCCCCGCCGATATTGTAGCCGCCTCTCAGCATCTCTTCCACGACGTAGCGGTCTCCGACCGCCGTCCTGATAAGCTTTATCCCCGCCTCTTTCAGCGCAAGCTCGAGCCCCAGGTTGCTCATGACCGTGGCGACGACCGTATCGTGCGACAGGGCGTTCCGCTTCTTCATGTCGAGCGCGCAGAGCGCCATCACCTTGTCGCCGTCGAAGTCCTGCCCCTTTTCATCGCAGAATATGACTCGGTCGGCGTCCCCGTCGTGGGCGATGCCGATATCCGCGCCCTGCTCGATGACCGCTTCCCGTATCATTTCGGGATGGAGGGAGCCGCAGTCCGCGTTGATGTTAATCCCGTTTGGTTTGTTGTTTAAAACGAATATCTCGGCGCCCAGTTCCTTCAATACCCACGGGGTTACTTTATATGAGGCCCCGTTTGCACAGTCTACTACCACCTTCATTCCTTCCAGGGTCATCCCCCTAGGGAAGGTGCTCTTGACGAACTCGATATAGCGGCCGACGGCGTCGTCTATGCGGAATGCCTTGCCCACCTCGCCTGCGGTCGGGCGGATGTGGTCTATCTCGCCCGATGTGATGAGTTCTTCCATCCGCGTCTCGATCTCGTCCGGGAGCTTTAACCCTTCCCTCGAGAAGAACTTTATGCCGTTGTCCTCGAAGGGGTTATGCGAGGCGGATATCACGACGCCCGCGTCCGCCCGGAGGCTCCTGGTGATGAACGCTATCCCGGGGGTGGGGAGGGGGCCGACCAGCAGCACGTCCACGCCCATCGAGCAGATGCCGGAGGTAAGCGCGGACTCCAGCATATAGCCCGATACCCTCGTGTCCTTGCCTATCACTATGCGGTGCCTGGCGCCGCTGTTGCGGAAGATATATGCGGCGGCTCGCCCGAGCTTCATCGCCATCTCCGTCGTCATAGGGTGTACGTTGGCGACCCCGCGGACGCCGTCGGTGCCGAAAAGCCTTCTCGTGTTATTCATGCGCCTGCCCTTTAGATTTTGATATAACCAATATGACCCTGACGGTCTCTTCCCCGAGGCTTACCCCGTTCTCGGAAGGTTGTTCCAGCCTCACAAGCCGCTCGATGTTCCCGGACGCACCCTCGACGTCTATGTCCTCCGTGGATACGGCGCCAATCTTCCTGAGCATGTTCGCGGGGCCTTCGACCATCACCGACCGAGGGAAGGCGTCCGCGCGCTCGACACGGTATCCATTCTGAGGCTTCCCGGAAAGAGACGGCTGTACTGGCACCGCCTTCCTGGCGAGCTTCTCCACCCGGAGCTTCACTTCCGAGGGGGTGACGCTCGTGACCGTAATGCCGGGAGGGACATTTATGTTAGCGGGCGTGATGTTGTAGACGTCCGCGCCCGTCCTGGCGTTTGAGAGGGTTATGAACGCCGCGACGTCCTTCATCGATAGGTGCTTCACGTAGTTCTCCCGTCCCTGCAGCCTAACGTCCACGAAGTTCGGTACATTTCCCACGACGAGCATGCCCTCCGGTATGTTCCTGAGCTCAAGCGGCACGATAAAATTAATCTCGG
>JBEKYB010000279.1:0-2597 GCA_049511435.1 Nitrospirota bacterium
ACGCGGAGCCGATGCTCATCTTGATATGCTCCGCGGTGCGCTCGCCTATAAGCAGGTTATATTTTCGCTTGATGTAGTTTATCAAGGCCTCGTCCATCTTGTCTCCGCCGGTCTTGACCGTCTTGGAATAGACTATCCCGGCCAGCGATATTACGGCGACGTCGGTGGTGCCGCCGCCGATGTCGACCACCATGTTGCCGGAGGGCTCGGTTATGGGCAGACCCGCGCCTATCGCCGCCGCCATAGGCTCCTCTATCAGGTAGACCTCCCTGGCGCCGGCCTGTTCCGCGCTGTCCCGAACGGCCCGCTGCTCCACCTGCGTGATGCCCGACGGGACGCCTATGATTATGCGCGGGCGGAGGAACGTCTTCCTGTTATGGACCTTCTGTATGAAGTACCGGAGCATCTGCTCCGTAGCGTCGAAATCGGCTATTACGCCGTCCTTCATGGGACGGATGGCGACTATGTCTCCGGGCGTGCGACCCAGCATCCTCTTGGCCTCCGCGCCGACAGCGAGCACGCGCCTCGACGCCTTGTCGATGGCGACGACGGACGGCTCGTTGCATACGATGCCCCTGCCTTTTGCGTATACCAGCGTGCTAGCGGTGCCCAAGTCTATCCCCAGGTCGTTCGAGAACATGCCAAGCAGCGAATTTATGAACATCTATGATATCTCCTCACGTCTTTTCGTCCCTTACAACCGTGCCCGCTATCTCGTCTCCGAGCCTTGCGCCGTCGGGACTTCCCACAATCAATATGAGCTCGAAACCCAGGCCCAGAATGCCGAGCGCCCAGCCCACCCATGGGATGAGCGCCACCGTGTAAAGGACTGCCATAGTCGAATTCCGCAGGATAGAGGCCCTGAAATCGCCGGGGCTTCCGTCCTTTTTCATGTATACCCGAAGCCCTATTACGCGCTTCCCGATGCTCCTGCCGCCCATCAGACCGTCGGCGATGCCGACGTAGAGTATCCCGGAGAAGAAGCCTATGTACCCGGGCAACCTCGCGAGGAGAAGCGCGATCAGGATGTCGATTGTTCTGGCGATGGAGCGGTTCAGGACGCTTGCCTTTATGCGTTCTTCCGGGGCTACCTTTGCCACCATGGCCGGCGGCAAGTCGGCGGCATATTCTTCTTCCGCCTCTTCGTCCAGCTCGGACGGCATTTTCACTTCCCCCGGTGCATCCTCGTCTTCGGGATGGAGGTCTTTTTGCCCGCCTTCCCTGTTATCCCTGCCGTCCCCTTCCGCCATAGGCTCCCCTTCAGGGCCCCCCAATCAAAAAACTCTATTTTATTCGGATACTTGAAAAGTCCGGTCATTATAACAGAAGGAAAGAGGCAATTCAACAGAAAACCTGAGAAAATCCCTGATAATCGGACGGCGGAAACGGGATATTAAATGGCCTTAGGCGCGGCGCGGCCGAGATAGCGGGAAAGGTATTATCTTTCGGCCCCTCTTAGGGGCCAGGAAGCTCTCTACTTCCGGCCTCGGCTCCATGATGGCGGTTATGGTCCTGTAAAGCGCAACTCCGATGACGGCCCCCGCGAGGGCGCCAATGATTAACCGGCTGAATTTATCCATGTCGCGGCCTCTTATCTATTTCAATTATAGCTCAAAAACGCAAATAAGGTAAAAGGGCGCAACTACATCGGCGGGGAAGGATAGTGGTATTTTTGAGACATTATGGTGAGGTGGCCATCTGCCAGCCTTTTGGGCGCTGGCCGGTTACCGAACGTTATAATGGCTCACAAAATATGACTACCTTCCCCGCTTAGCGGGTATCGTGTTACGACGTTCCCCAGATCTGGGGCGGGGCGATCTTCTTGAGGATCGGCTTTGAATGGTTGGTGATTTCGGGGCCGTTTTCGCGTATTAGTTTCAGGAATACCTCGGCCACGTCCGGCGCGAACTGGGTCCCGGCGCAGTATGCGATTTCCTGGGTGGCGTTACTCAGCCCGATGGCGGGCCTGTACGGCCTGTCCGCGGTCATCGTATCAAAGGAGTCGGCGACCGTGAGTATCCTTGCCATGATGGGTATATCCTCGCCCTTAAGCCCGCCCGGATAGCCTTTTCCGTCCCAACGCTCGTGGTGGTGCCTCACCGCGGGCAGGATGTCCTTGAACTCGGTTATCGGCTCCAGTATCTCGCATCCGCGGTTCGGGTGCAGCTTGATGAGCTCCCACTCCTCTTCGGTCAGCTTGCCGGTCTTGTCAAGGAGGACGTCGTATGTGCCTATCTTCCCGATGTCGTGGAGGAGGCCGGCTAGCCTCAGTCTGTCTATCTCGTGCCTCTGCATGCCCATCTTCTCGGCGATGGCCAGCGCGTAGGGAAGCCGCAGGGTTTGCACATTCGAAATGTTCAGATCGGGATGGGGCCGGGTGGGAACCTCCTCGAGTTCGTAACCGGCCTCGTGCAAAACCTGAGAGACGGCCGAGGGGCCGGCAGGCAGAGCCGGGCCGCGCAGCAACATGTCGCTGATCTTCTGACAGCCCCAGGTCGGATTGGCTTCCTTGAGCATCAGGATCGTGCGTTTGGTCAGTTCGGGCAATCGACTGCCGCGTGGACCGCCGCGCCAGAGGAGATGCCGACCAGCAGGCC
>JBEKYB010000280.1:0-2502 GCA_049511435.1 Nitrospirota bacterium
CCGGCGTCAAATAACCAGACCTCGGCCTTGCCTGGATCCATCTTCGCCCCGGAGCGGCCGGCGGCGGCCATTATCCTGCCCCAGTTCGCGTCCGCCGCAAAAAGAGCGGTCTTGACGAGCGGTGAATTCGCTATAGTCTTCGCGGCCTTAGCGGCGTCCTTCTCATCCGCCGCCCCTTCGACAGCTAGCTCAACGAGCTTAGTCGCCCCCTCGCCGTCCTTCACGACCGACTTAGCCAGCTTCAAAAGTACCGCTTCCAGTGCTTCCCTGAACTTCCGGTAACCCGAACCGCCCTCCCTGATGACGGCGTTACCAGCCCGGCCGTTTGCCAGCGCGATAACGCAGTCGTTGGTCGAGGTATCCCCGTCCACGGTAATGCAGTTGAAGCTATTGTCTACGGCATCCTTTAGGGCCGACCTGAGCGCCTTTTTTTCGATTGCCGCATCGGTCATGACAAACGAGAGCATCGTCGCCATATCGGGGTTTATCATGCCGGAACCCTTGGCCATCCCCACTATTGACACCTCCCGGCCTCCTATGGTCTCGGACACGCCGTAAATCTTGTGGAACGTATCCGTGGTCATTATGGCCCTGGATGCGTCCACAAGGCCATCCTCCCGGAGCTCCGCCGGGAGCGCCCGGATACCCGCCTCAACCCTGTCCATTGGCATGGGCGCGCCGATGACGCCCGTCGAGGCTACGAAGACGTCCGAGGTATCGATGTCCAGCCCTTCCGCCGCGAGGGTGGCCATTGTAAGTGCGTCCTGCATGCCCTGAGCGCCGTTGCAGGCGTTGGCGTTGCCGCTGTTGGCTATAATGGCGCGCGCCCTGCCCTTCTTCGCCACCAGCATGCTAAGAAGCACCGGAGCCGCCTTGACCTTGTTCCTGGTGAAGACCGCGGCGCATACGGCCGGGGTCTCGGAATAAATCAACGCCAGGTCCGGCCTGTCCTGCTTCTTTATACCCGCCATGACCGCGCCCGCCTTGAACCCCTGCACCACGTTTTTCTTTAGCTCAATCATGGGAACATCCCGAGGGATTTAAGCCCTTCGGTCTCCTCGAAGCCCATCATTATGTTCATGTTCTGCACGGCCTGACCGGCCGCGCCCTTGACCAGGTTGTCTATCGCGGATACTATTACCACCCGTCCGGTACGCGGGTCGCTCTTTAGCGCTATGTCGCAGAAGTTCGACCCCTTTACCGAAATGACGTTCGGGTACGTCTTCGCCAGTATGCGGACGAAGAACTCGGCCTTGTAGAACTTCGCGTAGATTTTTTGCAGCTCTTCCGTCTCCTTGAACTTGGTCATCTTTGCATAGCAGGTGGAATAGATGCCCCGGTTCATCGGCGCCAGGTGCGGCGTGAAGGATATTTTTACCTCTTTGCCGGACAGCATGGACAGCTCCTGCTCGATTTCCGGGGTATGCCTGTGGATGCCTATTTTATAGGCCATGAAGCCCTCGTTTAGCTCGGGGAAGTGGTACGTCAGGCCGGGGCTTCTGCCCGCGCCCGAGACGCCGGACTTCGAGTCAATAACTATGCTGTCTGGCTCTACTAGGCCCTCCTTAAGGAGCGGGGCGAGCGCGAGTATCGCGCCGGTCGGGTAGCAGCCGGGGTTGCCGACTATCGGGGCCTTTTTTATCTCCGCGCGGTGCAGCTCCGGGAGGCCGTATGCGGACATGACCGCGAGGCCCGGCTGCATATGCTCTTCGCCGTACCATTCCTTGTAGACCGAGACGTCCCTGAAACGGTAGTCCGCGGAGAGGTCAACCACTCTCCTGCCTATGCCGACGAAGCGCGCGCCGACGTTCATCGCCGTCATGTGCGGGATGGCCAGGAATATGAAGTTCGCCTTGCTGGCGATTACGTTCGGGTCGAGCGGCTCCAGCGCGAGGTCCAGGAGCCTGCCGAAATTCGGGAACAGCGTGGCAATATGCTGGCCCGCCGATTTCTCCGACGTTACCGCGACTATCTCGACTTCCTTGTGCCCGAGCAGTATGCGTATCAGTTCCCCGCCCGCATACCCGCTTGAGCCTACTACGGCGATTTTAAGCATGGTTCCTCTTATTTTTCAAAAATGTTAGCGGCTTAGTTGCTACAGAATATAATGTTGATGTTTCCTCGAAACATGGCTTAGTAATCTTTTCTAAATCGACAAGAATCGCTGACAGTCCTTTTCTTATTTCATCTTCATCCTCGTCGGCATAAGAATCCCAAAATATTTTTTCATGTCTAAACATTTCTTTCAAGTGCTTATCAAATTCATCTCCCGTCATTGGAACACGACCCTGCCTTGGCCAGTAGTGGCGGCCAAGCATTTTAGCTGATGTAAATATTTTATTTAAGAGGTAATTTGTTCTGATAAATATTGCCTCGGACTCTTTGCCGAAATTAGCCATAAATTTATATTTTAAAACCTCAAATTCGATGAAAATATCTCTTTTCTTTTCAAAACGCTCAAAAACTATATATGCACGGTCAAGTAATTCTGATTCGGCGTCT
>JBEKYB010000281.1:0-4580 GCA_049511435.1 Nitrospirota bacterium
CGAGGTACGCCGTGGGCACGATGCCCTTGAGCAGCGGGAAGGCGCAGTCGTCGAGCTCCATCACCACGCCGCCGAGCGCGGGTAGCGCGGGTTCGATTTCGATCAGATGGAGAATGACGGGCTGGTTGGGTCCGAACATCGCGCCGGAGGCGATGCGGAACAGGAGGGAATAACCGATCTGGCCGGCCGCGCCGGTAACAGCAACACGAATGGGAGTATTCATAATTTCTTTTGGATATCCCGCGCAATATGCGGCGGCGGGCGCTGAAGACTCAACGGAAATAAAAAACCCCGACGCCCCCGCCCTGACACCGGAGGCCGCTTCCACGGATAAATCAGCCAATCCGCCGGATACCCCAACACCCACGCCCGCGTCCATAAGCCATGTTTGAACGAGAAGGCCGGATGCCCATAATGGCGCACCTGGAAGAGCTCAGGAAGCGCATTCTCTACTCTGTAATCGCCCTTTTTATCACATTCCTGGTCTGCTTCCAGTACTCCGAGACCCTCTTAGGCTGGATGCAGATACCCCTTACCCTAGTCCTGCAGGTAAAGCCGCACTGGCCGTTCCTTTTCCCCCAGCACCTGCCGAACCCTATCAGGCTGGTGTTCGTCCGCGTGGACGAGGCGTTATGGATGTACATGAAGATCGCGTTCATCGCAGGCATATTCCTTGCCCTGCCGTTCCTGCTCCTCCAGCTGTGGCTTTTCATATCCCCGGGGCTTCTCCCCAAGGAGCGCAAATACGCGCTCCCGTTCATAGTATCCGCGACGCTCATGTTCGTGATTGGCGCGCTCTTTTGCCAGTACGTGGTACTGCCGTTCGCGGTCAGGTTCATGCTGAAGTTCCAGACACAGCAGCTCACACCCATGATATCGGTCGGATACTATACCGATTTCTGCTCGAAGTTCCTGCTTTCTTTCGGCATCGTGTTCGAGCTCCCCCTCATCATAACGCTCCTTTCGAAGCTTGGCCTCGTAACGCCTAAATTCCTGAGCAAAAACAGGAAATACGCAGTCCTCCTCGCATTCGTAGTAGCGGCCATCCTCACCCCGACGCCTGACGCGTTCAACCAGTGCCTTATGGCCGTGCCGCTCCTTCTCCTGTATGAGATGGGGATAATAATGGCGAAGATATTCGGGCGCAAAAAAGAGCTCCCCGCCCCCGAACAGGCATAACGTAATGTAATAAAGTCATAAGCAGAATTGGCTTGACAACCTTATCCCGTGATTTTATACTGCACAAAATTTAATACTCTGAAGCCGGAAATGCCCTAAAGCACCGCGAATGCAATGGGCGCCGGCCGCAGGGTCATGTCCGAAAGGATATGGCCTCCCGTGTTTGGAAAGGAGGTCCACGCATGATTGATAGGTTTTACCCTTCCCGGTAGCAGCAGTCCGGCTTTTCTGTCTTATCGCTATCCTGTTCTTTTAACCAGTTGTTCCATAGTTTTTTGAAAAGGAGGAGTTTTATGCGTTTTTATAAGGGAATCGCAGGGATTGTATTTTTATTCGTTCTGTTTATAGGGGCTTTGCCGGGATATTGCGAGACGGGTACTGTCCTGTGGCAGGACCAGGCCACGGGCCAGCTCTACACAAAGCCGGCGGACGGCAGGGTGCCGGTAAACCCGGTGAAGGACCTGAACCTTCCCCCCGCCGCGGTTAATTCTCTCTATGAGGACCAGAACGGTGTCGTGTACATGAAGCCGGGCGAGGGCAGGACTCCGATTGCGATGGCCGCGCCCGCCTCGCCGGAATCCTCGCCCGCGCCTTCGGATTACAGCAGCCAGGCTTTCTACGATGCGGTCAAGCATGTAGTAGGCGAACAGAACGCCAATACCTACCCGAGGGTCAAGGTGGGCGCCACGTTCTTCGGCGAATATTACTATGACCTTGAGAAGCAGGTCCTCAGCTCCGACAAGAGCACCGGCGGCTGGGACAGGAACGCGTTCACTATAAACAGGGGCTACATAAACGTCTTGGGAGACCTCACGCCTGAAGTGAGTTTCCGCATCACGCCGGACGTTACCCGCATCTCCACCACTGCCTATGTGACAAGTGTTACCACCACCAAGAATGCCGCAGGGGCTGTCACGGCCGTTACGACCACAACGTCGTCAGCGCCGAACGCCGGGGACTGGGAGCTCAGGCTTAAGTACGCTTATGTCGATTTCCACAACTTCCTTGGTATTTACCCGTCCCTCGGAATCAGGATGGGCCAGCTGACGGCATGGCTCGACTACGAGGAGACCCTCTGGCAGTACCGCGTAATCGACAAGATGCTTAGCGACGTGGAAGGTTTCCTCTCCGCCGGAGACCTGGGCGTGAGCACCAGGGGCAAGATACCCGGCAACTTTGGCGACTGGCAGGCGGACGTGATAAACGGCAAAGACTACCACACCGACGCAACCAACAAGTACAAGTCGGTCGAAGCCAGGGTTACCCTTACTCCGCTTCCGTTCAGCCCGTTTACGAAGGGCCTGAACCTTACCGGCTTTGCCAATGTAGGCAGGTCCACCCGGCAGACCGAGCAAGACAGGTACATCGCCTGGGCCAGCTATAAATACGAAGACGACCTGTTCCTGGGCGGGGAATACCTCTGGACGCTGGGCTCGGATTCGTATGTCTCGTCCGCGGTGGTGCCCGCTACACAGCGTAACATCTGGGGCAGCGGCTACTCCCTGCTGGCCTGGTACAGGATGCCGTTCCTCAAGCCGCTCCGGATACTCGGCCGCTATGATAATTTCAACCACGACGAGGACCCCATTGCAGCCACTACCGTCTCAACCGCTACTCTCAGGAACGCTGAGAACAGTGATATAATCACCCGCTATATATACGGCGTGAGCTACGACGTGAACAAGTACGTCATGTTCGTCCTGGATAACGAGCGCACCGAGACCAAGTTAGGCTCATTCCTCAACCCCATTACGGGCAGCAAGCCGGTCCCGAACCAGAACCTTGTGAAGGTTGACTTGCAGGTAGTCTTCTAATAAGTGATATAATTCCGGTAAAGGCGGAGGGGGCGCGCCCCCTCCGCCAAAAGGTTAATGTAATGCGCAGAATAACAATTTTGATTTTGATGATATCGGCGCTCCTGCTGGCCGCGCCCGCCGCGAGGGCGGACACCAGGCTCGTGCTGGCCTCGACGACCTCTACGGAAAACACGGGCCTTTTCAAGGTACTGCTCCCCGCCTATTACAACTGGACGAAGCTTAAGGGCATCAGGATCGACGTCGTCGCCGTCGGGACGGGCAAGGCAATCGAGATCGGCAGAAGGGGCGACGCCGATATCCTGCTGGTGCACGACCGCGAGAAGGAAGACGCCTTTATAAAGGACGGCTTCGGGGTCAACCGCAGGAACGTGATGTACAACGATTTTGTCGTTGTCGGCCCCGTATCCGACCCGGCCGGGATAAAATCCGCCTCGGGCGCGGCGGACGCCTTCAGGAAGATGGCCGCGGCAAAGGCCCTGTTCGTCTCCAGGGGGGACGAGTCCGGGACGCACGCCATGGAAAAGAGGCTGTGGAAGGCCGCCGGGATGGACCCCGTCAAGCTTCAAAACTACTTCTCGGTAGGGCAAGGGATGGAAGAGACCCTAAGGATAGCGGATGAAAAGGGGGCCTATACCCTCTCCGACCGCGCAACCTACCGCACTACAAAGGACAGCCTGAAGTTCATAACGCTCCTGTACGAGGGCGACCCCGGCCTTTTCAACCAGTATGGAGTCATGGCAGTAAACCCAGCCAAGTTCCCGAACGTCCATTACAACGAGGCTATGGACTTCATCGGCTTCGTGACCGGGCCGGCAGGCCAGAAGGCTATCGGGGACTTCAAGGACAGGCACGGCAATACCCTTTTTATACCAGATGCCGACTAAAAGCGGATGCACACAATCCTCCAGGGCCTGGTCAATGCCCTCTCGCTCATCGTATCCTTAGACCGCGGGCTTTACTCCATAATATTCCTCTCACTGAAGGTTTCAGTCCTTTCGGTCCTTATCGCTTCGGCGCTCGGGATACCGCTGGGCGCGGCATGCGCCCTCGGGAAGTTCCCCGGGCGCGGCCTGCTGATAGCCATCCTAAATACTTTCATGGGCCTTCCGCCGGTGGTTGCGGGGCTGGTGGTGTTCCTATTCCTTTCGAGGAGCGGCCCGCTGGGGTTCCTGGGGCTTCTTTATACGCCGGGGGCGATGGTCGTCGCTCAGACGGCGATAGTGACGCCGATTGTCGCGGCTTTGACGTGGTCGGCGGTGGCCTCTGTTGATAAGCGGACGCTTGAGACGGCGGTGACGCTCGGCATGACTAACGCCGGGGCCAGGTGGCGCGTGATAGCCGAGGCCAGGCTGGGCGTATTCTCGGCGGTCATCGCGGGCTTCGGCAGGGCGATGGCTGAGGTGGGGGCCGTCATGATGGTTGGCGGGAACATCCAGGGCTACACTCGCGTCATGACCACGGCCATTGTAACCGAGACATCGCTGGGCGCCTTCGACCAGGCCATAGCGCTCGGGGCCGTGCTGCTCGGCATCTCGTTCCTGGTGAACCTGGCGCTCCGGCATTGGCAGGGGCGCGGGAGCATGG
>JBEKYB010000282.1:0-3346 GCA_049511435.1 Nitrospirota bacterium
GGGCCATTACCACCACTATTACCTGAAAGACGACCGGGGCTATTACTTCAGACTGGCCATAGCCCAAAACGTCAGCGCCGTAACCGGGGCCTGCCTCATGGTTAAAAGGGAGTCCTTTCTTGAGGCGGGCGGGTTTGACGAGGCATTCGAAATCGCCTTTGGAGACGTGGACTTGTGCCTTAAGCTGAGGGAGAAAGGACTCTTCATAATATACACTCCCGACGCCAAGCTTTACCATCACGAGTCCAAGACGCGCGGATATGAAGATACTCCGGATAGGGTCAAAAGATTCAAAAAAGAGGTCGAGCTTCTCCGCTTGAAGTGGCCCAGGATCTTCAAGGAGGGAGACCCTTACTATAACCCTAATCTCTCCCTGATGGAGAGGTTGTTCATTATCAATGTACCTGGGAGAAGAAAGCTTATCAGTGCCTTGGCATACAAGATTGTCAGCCTGCACCCGTCGGTTTTCCGGGCGTATTCGCACATAACGCAGAGGTATCACATATATGTCAGGCCAAGGCTTATCAAACTGGTGGATTCCGTGCTCAGGACTCCGAAATTAAAGACTACGATAAGGCTGATATACAGGAAGATATTTTATTACTAATTTAGAACGCCGGATTTTTATAGACCTCGCTGACTTTTGCAAATATATTGACCTTTTGCCCCTTTTTGTGTTAAATTTCATCATTTAACTATAGTCCAACCAGCAAACCACAGGAGTCATAAGCAATGCTAGATGAAAATATTATAGAAGGCCTTACTTTCGATGACGTGCTTCTGCTTCCGCGCAAGTCGGATATCCTGCCCAAGGACGTGGACACCAAGACGAGGCTGACAAGGGAGATAACCATAAACATCCCGATAGTTTCGGCCGCCATGGATACGGTCACCGAGGCGAGGCTCGCCATAGCCCTGGCCCAGGAAGGCGGGATAGGCATCGTCCATAAGGCCATGCCGGTAGATAAACAGGCAATAGAGGTGGACAAGGTTAAGCGCTCTGAGTCCGGGATGATAGTGGACCCGATAACCATAGCCCCGGACAAGCGTATACATGAAGCGCTCGCTATTATGAGGCGGTACCGCATATCGGGCGTGCCGGTGACCAAAAAGGGAAAGCTTGTCGGCATCCTCACCAACCGCGACCTTCGCTTCGAGACCAGGATGGATGTAAAGGTCGAAGAGGTAATGACCGGGACGACCCTGGAGGATGCTATAAAGCTTTTGCACGAGCACAGGATTGAAAAGCTGCTCGTGGTGGACAACAACTACAACCTGAAGGGCCTCATAACCATAAAGGACATCGAGAAGCGCATCAAGTACCCGAACGCCTGCAAGGACGAGCTTGGGAGGCTGAGGGTCGGCGCGGCGGTGGGCGTCGGGCCGGAAGGGATGGAGCGGGCCACGGCCCTTGTCAAGGCCGGGGTTGACGTGCTCGTCGTCGATACGGCGCACGGCCATTCGAAAGGCGTGATAGAGCAGGTGAAGAAGCTCAAGCGGAAGTTCCCGAAGATGCAGGTGATTGCCGGCAACATTGCGACGGGAGATGCGGCCAAGGACCTTATCGAGGCAGGCGCGGACGCCGTGAAGATAGGCATCGGCCCGGGCTCGATATGCACGACGAGGATAGTCGCCGGGGCGGGAGTGCCCCAGGTGACAGCGGTCGCCGAGTGCTCGCGCATGGCCGAGCGTTACGGCGTGCCCGTCATCGCCGACGGCGGAGTGAAGTTCTCCGGGGACATAACCAAGGCGATAGCCGCAGGCGCGAGCTCGGTCATGATAGGCGGCCTTTTCGCGGGCACCGAGGAATCGCCGGGCGAGACAATAATATACCAGGGCAGAAGCTACAAGGTCTACAGGGGCATGGGCTCGATAGGCGCCATGGAAGCGGGCAGCAAGGACCGCTATTTCCAGGAGCACGAAACAATCGCGGCGAAGCTCGTCCCGGAGGGTATCGAGGGCCGCGTGCCGTATAAAGGCACTCTCGCGGACTATGTTTACCAGCTCGTCGGGGGACTCCGGGCGGGTATGGGCTACACGGGCTCCGGTTCCATTATCGACTTGAGGACCAATTCCCGCTTCATAAAGATTACCGGCGCCGGCCTCCGGGAATCGCACGTGCACGACGTGGTGATTACGAAAGAGGCGCCGAACTACAGGATGGAGTAGCGTTACCGGCGGAGGGATGGAATTTTTGGGGACATCATAGTGAAGTGGCCATTTGCCGTTTTTTTGGCGCTGGCCGTTTACGGAACGTTTGATGCGCCCCATAAAATTATATCCCTCCGCCGGTAATCCTTGATAAATAAATATGGCACTTGAGCGCATACAGAAGATACTCTCAGCTGCGGGCGTATGCTCCCGGCGGGAGGCCGAAGAGCTTATCCTCGAAGGGAAGGTCAAGGTAAACGGCCGGGTCGTGACCGAGCTAGGCGAAAAGGCCGACCCGGATGCGGATACCATCAAGGTCGGCAGCAGGATAGTCAGGCACGAGGGGCCGAAGGTCTACCTGCTCCTCAATAAGCCGAAGGGGTTTGTCACCACAGTCAAAGACCCGCAGGGCCGCAGTACCGTGATGGACCTCCTGGACAAAAAAGGCTCGCGCGTCTACCCGGTCGGCCGGCTCGACTACGACACCGAGGGGCTGTTGCTCCTGACCAACGACGGCGAGTTCGCAAACGCGGTCATGCACCCCTCCCGGAAGGTCTCAAAAACTTACGAGGTCAAGGTCAAGGGCGTGATGACCGACCGGGAGATTGCGAGGCTGGCAAAGGGTGTGAAGCTCACCGACGGCATGACTGCGCCCGCGAAGGTGATCAAACTGAAGCTGGTCGATAAGAACTCATGGATATCGATAACAGTCCACGAGGGGCGGTACAGACAGGTCAGGAGGATGTGCGAGGCCGTCGGGCATATCGTCCAGAAGATGAGGCGCACGAATCCAACACCCTGCGGGTGATCGGATGGTTCTCTATTGGCATGGTTGTCGCCGCTCTCAGCATCTACCTCGGCTACGAACTGCGCAGCCGCCACAAGTTCAAGAAGCGCACTCCCTACGACTTCTATGCGAACGCCGGCGAGCGCCACGCCAGCGAGTTCGGGATGGGGATCTAGGGCCACCGTACGCATAGAAAAGACGGATGTTATGGCTACCACAATTGCCGATCTTTCGGATCTGCTCAAGGACATTCCCGCAGGCGCCTGGGTTGCTATCTCTGAACGGCAGCATAAGACCATCGCCTTCGGAGTGGACGCTCGAGCGGTTCTCAACGAGGCTAAAGAAAAGGGTGAGCAGCTTCCGTTGATGGTGCGCGTTCCCGACCGGAACACGGCGATGTTCTTGTAA
>JBEKYB010000283.1:0-3411 GCA_049511435.1 Nitrospirota bacterium
GTCTCTTCCGCGAGTTCGCCATCGTATTATCCTCGGCCGTCTTCGTCTCGCTGATAGTCTCGCTGACGACTACCCCCATGATGTACGCCACCCTCCTGAAATCCGAGGGGCCCCGCACCCGTGGGCTGCTTTACAAGACGAGCGAGCGGGTATTCGACTGGATGCATCGCACCTATGACACCAGCCTGGCCTGGGCGCTCAGGCACGACCGTTTTATGGTGGCCTTGCTTCTGGTCATGTTCGTGCTCAACATCTATCTCCTGGACATCATCCCGAAGGGGTTCTTCCCGGAACAGGACACCGGGCGGATCTCGGGGACCATACAGGCGGCGCAGGATATATCGTTCCAGGCGATGAAAGAAAAGCTGGTCGAGGTGGTCAATATAATAAAGTCGGACCCCGAGGTCGACTATGTGTCGGGGTTCACCGGCGGCGGGGGCGGCTCCACCACCAATACCGCGCGGATGTTCATTACCCTGAAGCCGTTCTCGGAGCGGAAATCTCTCATGGGGCAGATTATCGCACGGCTCAGGAAGAAACTGGCATTCGTCCCGGGCGCACCGACGTTCCTCCAGCCGGTCCAGGACCTGCGCGTCGGAGGGAGGCTGAGCAACGCGATGTACCAGTACACTCTCCAGGGAGAGAGCCTGCCGGAGCTTGCCGTGTGGGCCCAGCGCCTGGTGCAGAAAATGCGCACCATGCCCGCGCTGGTCGATGTGAGCAGCGACCTCCAGAACAAAGGGCTCCAGGCCACTCTCGTAATCGACCGCAACACGGCCTCCCGGATGGGCATAACGTCGGAGCTTATAGACAACATCCTGTACGGCGCCTTCGGGCAGGACCAGGTATCGGTAATGTACACCCTGCTGAACCAATACCATGTCGTTATGGAGGTCGAGCCCAAATACTGGCAGCATCCCGATACGCTCAAGGATATATATGTCCCTTCGCCTGACGGCTCCCAGGTGCCGCTAAGCGCTTTCACGCATTACGAACCGACCTCCGCTCCGCTCGCCGTGAACCACCAGAGCCAGTTCCCGGCGGTTACGGCTTCGTTCAACCTTGCGCCCGGCGCGTCCATCGGGGACGCGGTGAAGGCGATACAGGCCGCGGTGCGGGACCTCGGGTTCCCCGAAAACATACACGCTAGCTTCCAGGGTACGGCTCAGGCCTTCCAGGCATCACTTGCCAACGAGCCTATCCTCATACTCTTCGCCCTGATAACGGTCTACATCGTGCTCGGCATGCTGTACGAGAGCTATATCCACCCGGTCACCATACTATCAACGCTCCCTTCGGCAGGTGTGGGCGCGACACTCTGTCTCATGTTTTTTGGCATGGACCTGAGCATCATCGCAATAATAGGGATAATACTTCTGATCGGAATCGTGAAAAAGAACGGCATCATGATGGTGGACTTCGCCCTCGAGACCGAGCGAAAAGAAAAGAAAAGCCCCGAGGACGCGATATATCAGGCGTGCCTCCTCCGGTTCCGGCCCATCATGATGACCACGATGGCGGCCCTTTTGGGGGCGCTCCCGCTGGCGCTGGCGGGCGGGTCGGGGTCGGAACTCCGCCGTCCCCTGGGCCTGACCATCATAGGCGGACTGCTCTTCAGCCAGATGCTTACGGCGAAGAAACGCGAAAGGATAATACATGAGCAAATCTAAGACAGGCATAAAGCTCCTGGCGGCCGCGGCGGCGCTTACAGCCTTGACCGCCTGCACGGTCGGCCCGAACTACGTGCGGCCCACAGCCGAGGTGCCGCCTTCTTATAAGGAAATCAAGGGGTGGAAGACGGCCGAGCCCAAGGAAGCCGCCATCAATGAGCACTGGTGGGAGATGTATGGCGACCCGGAGCTTACGGCCCTTGAAGTCAAGGTCAACATCTCGAACCAGAACATTAAAGTGGCCGAGGCCCAGTACCGCCAGGCGAGGGCGCTGGTCCTGGCCGCCCGGGCCGCCTACTGGCCGACGGTCACTATCGGGGCCGGCTTTACCCGGTCGCAGGCGCCGTATACCGTGAGCAACGGCCAGTTAACGCCCGCATCGGCTTACAGCCTGCCGCTCAGCGTCTCATGGGCGCCGGATATCTGGGGCAAGATCCGCCGGACTGTCGAGGCCAACCAGGCGAACGCCCAGGCAAGCGCGGCGGACCTGGCGGCCGCAAGCCTGAGCTATCAGACCGAGCTGGCGCAGGACTACTTCCAGATGCGTTCGCTGGATTCGCAGAAGCGGCTCCTGGACAGGACCGTCGTCTCCTACCAGAAGTTCCTCGAACTGACAAAGAACCAGTATGAACAGGGCATCGCGTCGATGGCCAATGTACTTCAGGCCCAGACCCAGCTCAAGACCACCCAGGCGCAGGCGATTGACGTAGGCGTGCAGCGGGCACAGATGGAACACGCTGTCGCTTTGCTTATAGGGACTCCCGCATCCGTTTTTTCCCTCCCCCTTTCGCCGCTTGACATAACACCGCCGCCCATACCCATAGGCGTGCCTTCGGAGCTCCTGGAGCGGAGGCCGGATATCGCGGCGGCCGAGCGGCTTGTGGCGTCCGCAAACGCCCAGATAGGCGTGGCCATATCCGCTTATTACCCTACCGTTACCCTTAGCGCATCGGGCGGGTTCGAGAGCTCGAGCCTTTCAAAATGGCTGAGCTGGCCAAGCCGGTTCTGGTCCGTCGGGCCGTCGATATCGGAGACTGTGTTCGACGGGGGCTTAAGACGGGCGCAGACCGACCAGGCGCGGGCGGTTTATGACGCGAACGTCGCGTCATACCGCGAGACCACGCTCGCCGCGTTTCAGAATGTCGAGGACAACCTGGCCGCGCTGAGGATTCTGGAGGACGAAGCGAAGGCGGAAGACGAGGCCGTGAAGGCGGCGCAGCAGACGGTCGTCGTGACCACCAACGAGTACAATGCCGGGACATTAAGCTATCTGAACATCATAACCGCCCAGGCCGCGGAGCTTGGGAGCGAGATAACCGCAATCGGTATACTGGGCCGCCGGTTGACATCCAGCGTACTCCTCATAGAGGCCCTGGGCGGCGGCTGGGATGCGTCAGAGCTTCCTCCTGCGAAAGACTTGAATAAGCGGCAGCAGCCTGCAGCCAAATAAAAAAGGGTTGCGGCGTCTGCCGCAACCCTCAATCTCGCTTCATCCTGCCTTCACCTGCGGGAACCGCCGCCTCCCCTCGAACCTCCCGAGAAGCCCCGGGACGAGCCGAACGACCTGCCGCCGCTCGCGGCGAACGAGCGTCCGAACCCGCTTGACGGCCTGGCATAGCTCCTGACGCCGTATGAAGACCGGCCAAAACCCGCGTAGCCATGGGAATATGCGCCGCCGGCATTAACGGAACCAGTGCGTACCCGCTGATCCGCTAAGCCACCGCTGTTCCTGCTCCATGCT